>JBATAS010000080.1:0-35711 GCA_049661965.1 Ferruginibacter sp.
AAGATATCTGTAGCGATCTGGCTCCATTGTTTTGGAACTTCAACATTATCCATCTGGAAAACCACTTCGCCAGTTGGATTTTTTATTACAGAGGTACGATAATCGTACTCAAACATATCGAAAGGACTAACGTCGTCTTTGGTGAACTGCCGGGAAAACTGCAGCCCTTTGGCAGATTGGATTTTTTTAGACATATATATAAACGGCTTTGTAAGTTGGGTTATGTAATTGTTAAGCAAACGAAAATATTTGTATTGGTTGAACAAACAAACCTTTAAATATTAACACCTGTGGAAAAAAACGTGGATAAAATTGAAGAAGCAAACGGGCATTGGTTTTGACTACTTTTCCCCATTTTGAGAATAATTTATTTGCCAAAAATCTTGGAAATTTCAGTAATGTTTCCATTGGCTGATTTCAGGTGATTTTGAGTTTTATGGGCAGGCGGAAGGGAAATAAGCAAGATGGGTGCAACAATACAAAATCAGAATTTTCGGTATCGACAGGCAAACCCTTTTTCTAATCACTGTTAATTATTCCGGCTTTGTAATTTCATTTTTTTTCATTTTCGTTTATGCTTCAATGAAAAATTGTATGCTATTGCATTTATAGTTTGTATTGAGTAGATTTATAAAAACAAATTGTTATGAACAAAAGAAAAATCTTCTATCTGCTGGGTGCATTATGTTTAGTTGCTGCAGCAGCTATGTATTTTATCGGAAAAGATTCCAGCCATTTATCCGAGCTTAAAGACTTCTGGTGGATACCGCTTCCGCTGGGTGCACTGTTATTACTTTTGGCAAATAAAAAAAGCTAAAAACAAATCCCGGGTAAAACTCCGGGATTTGTTTTACAGTTTGAAACTATCTTTACCGGTATGAAAGCAGTAATACAAAGAGTTTCGCAGGCATCGGTAACAATTGATGGCCGCGTATTTGCTGATATTAAAACAGGCTTACTTGTTTTAATTGGCATCGAGGATGCAGATAATAATGAAGACCTGGAATGGCTCAGCAATAAAATCGTTAACCTCCGCATTTTTGATGATGAAAATAAAGTACCCAATATCTCTGTAAAAGACATTGACGGTGATATTTTATTAGTAAGTCAGTTTACATTACATGCATCAACAAAAAAAGGAAACAGGCCATCCTATATAAAAGCCAGCAAGCCTGATGTTGCTATTCCACTTTATAAAAAAATGATTGCACAGTTGCAGATTGATTTGGGTAAAAATATTTTTACCGGTGAGTTTGGTGCAGATATGAAAGTCTCACTACTGAATGATGGTCCGGTTACAATTACTATTGATACTAAAAACAGAGAATAATGGCAGAGACAACAATCAGGGAAGCTCAGCAACAGGTTGATGCCTGGATAAAGACAGTTGGCGTAAAATATTTCAGTGAGTTAACCAACCTGGGTATTTTAATGGAGGAAGTTGGAGAGCTTTCGAGGCTTATGGTAAGAAAATATGGCGAACAGTCTTTTAAAGAATCTGACAAAGGAAAAGAGTTGAGCGATGAAATGGCTGATGTGCTTTGGGTATTGATCTGCCTGGCCAACCAAACAGGTGTTGATTTAACCGATGCTCTGCAAAAGAATTTTGAAAAGAAGAATTTACGTGACAGCGAAAGACATCAACAAAATGAAAAGTTAAGTTGATGATTTATTTCTAAGGGATAAGAAAAATTTTATTCCCTGGCATATTATACCGGCAATAATCATCCACCAGCCATATTCGGTTAACCAGGTAGGGATGTTTATCATTGCTATACCCGCAATCAGAAAGGATACACCCGCAAGTGCAAACATATCCGCAACGGTATTTTCCTTGGTACTTGATTTTCCGGTTCCTTTATTTTTAGTAGAAACGTTCAGGAATGCCTCATCTATTTCCACCTCAGTAAACCCTTTTGCCAGCAAATCATTTTTTAACTCCCCGGCGGGATAACCCGATTTAAGCTTTTTATTTATGAATTTCGACAATTCTGACTTGTCTGGCATCTTTTAAATTTAGCTCAATATATAGAATGCAGACCAACTGCACATATTTTTCAAGATTCAAATACTCCTGTTATCTTTGCGCCCTATGGCAAATGAAGCAAACAATCCTGCCTCAACGGCAGGCAAGTTCACAGAACTGATCTCCCATTGCAAGGAATACGGTTATATTTTTCAATCGAGTGAATTATATGATGGCCTGGCAGCTGTATACGACTATGGCCAGAACGGCGCCCAGTTAAAAAAGAACATCCGTGATGAGTGGTGGAAAAGTATGACGCAGATGCATGATAATATTGTAGGTATTGATGCCGCTATTTTTATGCACCCAACGGTTTGGAAAGCCAGTGGTCATGTTGATAATTTCAGTGACCCGATGATTGATAATAAAGACAGCAATAAAAGATATAGGGTTGATCATTTGATTGAAGGGTTTGCAGACGAGCTAAGTGCTAAAGGAGAAAAGGAGGAAAAAGAGGCCGATGAATTAATTACAACCATGGAATCGCTCCTGGCAAAAAATGATTATGCCGGTATTAAAAAACTGATTGAAGACAACAAGATAAAATGCGCCATTAGTAAAACCTGTAACTGGACGGAAGTGAGGGAATTCAACCTTATGTTCAGTACAAAGATTGGCAGCGTGGCTGAAGAAAGCGACACCATTTATTTACGTCCTGAAACAGCGCAGGGTATTTTTGTAAACTTTTTAAACGTACAAAAAACCGGCAGGATGAAAATCCCGTTTGGCATTGCACAAACAGGTAAGGCTTTCCGTAACGAAATTGTTGCCCGTCAGTTTATTTTCCGGATGAGAGAATTTGAACAGATGGAAATGCAGTTCTTTGTTCGCCCCGGTACACAAATGGAATGGTACAATTACTGGAAAGACGAACGAAAGAAATGGCATGAGAGCATGGGCGTTCCTGCTGAGAAACTGCGTTTTCATGATCATGTGAAACTGGCGCATTATGCAGATGCAGCCTTGGATATAGAATTTGAATTTCCTTTTGGCTGGAAAGAACTGGAAGGTATTCACAGTCGTACTGATTTTGATTTAAAGCAGCACCAGGAATACAGTAAAAAGAAAATACAGTATTTTGATAACGACCTGAAAGAAGATGGGAAACCTTTTGGTAACTACACGCCTTTTGTTGTGGAAACTTCTGTTGGACTGGACAGGCTTTTCTTAACAATCATCAGCCTTGCTTATGCCGAAGAGAAATGGTTAAAAGAAGATGGAACAGAAGATAGCCGTGTGGTATTGA
The DNA here is from genome assembly GCA_049661965.1 of Ferruginibacter sp. Lineage (GTDB taxonomy): Bacteria > Bacteroidota > Bacteroidia > Chitinophagales > Chitinophagaceae > Ferruginibacter. Next base: position 3,273 of record JBATAS010000080.1, read on the forward strand.
AGATTCCTGCAAAAATTGCTCCAACGAAACTAGCTATACTCCCTCTCTTAAAAAAAGATGGTCTGCCTGAAATAGCGAAAGAATTAATGAACGAATGTAAATCTGCCTTTCATTGTTTTTACGAAGAGAAAGATGCGATTGGCAAAAGGTACCGCAGGATGGATGCAGTTGGCACACCGTTTTGTGTAACTATCGATCATCAGACAAAAGAGGACAGCACCGTTACCATCCGTTACAGAGACAGTATGCAGCAGGAAAGAATTGCTTTGAGTGAAGTAAAGAACCTGGTGCTGGGAAAAATCAGCTAATTTTAAATTATTATTATTCTTTAAAAGCCTGTCGATAAATTGACAGGCTTTTAAATTTCCGGAAACTGTGCTTTATATGAAGCGCATTTTACTTACATTTAAGGTACTCAAAAACTAATTGCATGAAATCAGACTACGAAATAGCGAATGAAAATATTATGTCGCCAATATCAGCCATTGCAGCTGAAATGAACTTACCTGCAGAAATGCTTGTGCCCTTTGGACATCATAAAGCCAAAATAAATATTACCGAATTTGATGAAGCAAAAATTGCAAAATCAAAATTGATTTTGGTTACAGCCATTACGCCCAATAAAGCGGGTGTTGGTAAAACAACTACTTCGGTTGGTTTGGCCGATGGGCTGCACAAACTGAATAAGAAAGTAGTATTGGCATTACGTGAACCTTCGCTGGGTCCATGTTTTGGTATGAAGGGCGGAGCTGCCGGTGGTGGTTTTTCGCAAGTTGTTCCCATGGAAGATATCAACCTGCATTTTACCGGCGACTTTCATGCGATTACTGCGGCAAACAATACCTTATCATCCTTAATAGATAATTACCGTTTTTACAATCGAGGAAAACCAGAAGGCGTTAAAACTGTTTTGATGAAACGCTGCCTGGATGTAAATGACCGATCGCTGAGAAATATTGTAACGGCCTTGCATGGCCCAAACAATGGTATCGCTACCGAAACCGGTTTTGTGATTACAGCAGCCAGTGAACTGATGGCAGTTTTGTGTTTATCAGAAGGAGTAGATGACCTGCGTAATAAGATTGATGAAATGTTATTGGGATTCACTTTTGCCGGAGAACCTTTTACAACAAAAAATCTGGAAGTAACCGGTGCTATTACAGCTTTAATGAAAGATGCCATTCTTCCTAATCTGGTACAAACACTGGAACATACGCCTGCATTAATTCACGGCGGACCATTTGCAAATATTGCACACGGCTGCAATTCGCTGATGGCTACCAAAACAGCTATGCAGTTTGGTGATTATGTAGTTACCGAAGCTGGCTTTGCCAGTGATTTAGGTGCAGAAAAATTCTTCAATATAAAATGCCGCAAAGCAGGATTGCAGCCTGCCATGAGTGTGTTGGTGGCAACGTTGCAGGCATTAAAATTAAGTGGAGGTTCTACCGAAGCAGAGATGAAATTACCCGACTTAGATAAATTAAAAGAAGGGTTAAGAAATTTACAAAAGCATATTTCTATTCTTAAAACATTCGGTCAAAAAGTTTTGGTTGTAATAAACAGGCATGGCGGTGATGACGCAAAAGAACTTGATTTTATGCGGAATTGGTGCGGCGAAAATGGTGCAGCCTTTGCTGTTAATGATGCTTTCTCATTGGGTGGCGATGGTGCAGTTGAAATGGCTCAGGCAGTAGTTGATATTTGTGAAAATCCTTCTCCTCCATTGCAACATACATATGAACTTACAGATGATATTGAAACCAAGATGAACAAAATTGTGCAGAAAATTTACGGAGGCGACGGGGTGGTGTTGTACAAGAAAGCAAAAGACATGATTGCAAGAATTGAAAAACTTGGACTGAGTCACCTGCCGGTTTGTATGGCCAAAACGCAATATTCATTTACTGATAACCTGGCAAAAAGCGGACTGGAGGGTGGTTTTACTATTGATGTGGAAGATATCGTAATTAACAAAGGAGCAGGGTTTATTGTTGCAGTCTGCGGTGAAATCATGCGCATGCCGGGATTACCAAAAATTCCGCAGGCAAAAAATATAGATGTAGTTGATGGAAAAATTATTGGGATAAGCTAGTTAGGGTTGTTCGTAATAAGGAACTTCATCATCAATCGTTGTTTCTTTCTGCTCCCAGTAAGCAAGTGTTACAATTTGTCCCTGCGGAGTTTTTAATAATCGTCCAAAGATTGCATTAATGGTATTGAAAGTATAATCTGTAACGCCAACTGTGAAGGTTTCGGGAACTATTGGTGCTGGTTCAGGTGGCGCAGGATTTTCTTCTCCTTCAACAGGTTTGGGTACAGGAACAGCTTTGGGCGGCGGCGATGGAACAGCTACCACGGTAAAATTATTATACTCCAATATTTTTTTTAAGAAGGCTGCTCTTTCCGGTAACACATTCTTTTCCACTATGCCGCATTTAACGCCATTCAGTTCATCAAACTCATGATTTTTATTGATTGCCATGTTAAAAGTTATAAATTATGAGTTATGAATTATGAGATGATAAATTCATGACTCTTAACTTAGTGATTGAATATAGTCATATATCCAGCTTAATAAGCCAACCAAAATTATACCTGCTCCACAAATAAATAACGCCAGCTTTGCCGATGATTCAATTTTTATTTTCTCTATCGGGTTTTCATTCTTCTCCATAAAAACAGAACGTATCACCCGTAAATAATAATACAAAGAGATGATCATGTTCAATGCGGCAATGGTTATGAAGAGATAACTTCCTTTGGAGGCTCCTGCTGTCAACAAAAACAATTTACCAAAGAAACCTGCCGTTGGTGGAATACCGGCTAAAGAAAATAATGCCAGCGCCAGAATCCAGCTTAAAAATGGATTGGTTTTATACAATCCTTTATAATCATCAATTTCTTCTTTATTGGTTTGAGAAGCAATGGCAGCGGCCACACCAAATGCTGCCAGGTTAGAAAAAACATAGATCAGAATAAAATACACAACCGAGCTTGTACCCTGTATAGAATTGCTGCTCATACCCACCATGATAAAACCAACCTGTGCAATGGATGAAAAAGCAAGGAAGCGTTTTATGTTTTGTTGCCTTAATGCAAATAGATTTCCGATGACCATGGTAGCGATGGAAAGTATCATCAGCAGGTTGTACCACACTTCCTGCATGGGTTGGAAAACTTTATACAGCGTTGCCATAAAAATAAATGCAACGGCTCCTTTAGAAACCACTGATAAAAACGAAGTAGTTGCTATGGGCGAACCTTCATATACATCAGCCGTCCATAAATGAAACGGCACAATGGATAGTTTAAATGCGAAGGCTGCAAATAAAAATATCAACGCCAAAATTTCCAATGGAGTTCCATGGAGCTGCAATGGAATTTCTACAAAGCTGATCGTACCAGTAGCTCCATAAACTAAGGAGATACCAAATAACAAAATACCTGAAGAGAAAGCTGACGATAAAATCATCTTCATGGCTGCTTCGGAAGAACGTTTTTTATCCAGATCAAAATTGGCCATGGCCGCAACCGGAATAGTTGCCAGTTCCAGTGCTAAAAAGAACATCAATAAATTTCCGCTCGATATTAAGAAGAACATACCCAGCAATGCCGATAACATCAGCATAAAAAATTCGGGCATGTGTTCACTCTTCTTAAACCAATCGGCAAATAATAAAGAGATGAGATATACCGCCAGGTTTAAAATATTCTTTTGTAAAACAATCATAGCAGATGTTTGATACATACCATCAAACAAAGAACCTGCTGTATTAAAAAAGAATCCGCTTAAAAAATTCAACAGCAATAAAACCTGTATCAGTAATAACAACGGCTCATTTTTTATCTCCTTGCCTATTTTAATAAACAGCAACAGAAAAATGATACCGGTTAATACCAGTTCGGGTTTCATCAATGTTAAAAAATCATTCATCTTTTTATTTTGGTATCGATATCTTCTGCATAATTATTTCTGCTCCCGGCCTTATCAGATCATTCAGCCAGAAAGGTGCAACACCAATGGCGATGATACCGGCCAGCAATATTAATGCAGCCAGTTTTTCATTCCATGTTGCGTCTTTTAAATTTTCAAATCCTGTTGTTAGCGGCCCCATGGCTGTTTTTGTGACGGCACGTAAAATATAAACCGCTGTTACTACAATTGACAAACAGGCTAATATTGTCGCAACCCTGCTGAACATATCAGGATGTTCCCATGAACCCATGAACACAGTCATCTCTGCCACAAAACCACTCAGTCCGGGTAAGCCGAGCGAACACAAACCAACAATAATAAGTGCAGTGCTGATGAATGGCATCTTTTTTAAGAGTCCGCTCATTTCACTTATTTGTCTTGTGTGTGTACGTTCGTAAATCATTCCAATAACAGCGAAGAAAAGAGCTGTCATCAAACCATGTGAAACCATTTGCATCACGGCACCCGTCATGGAAGTTTTGGTTAACATGCCGATGCCGAGCAACACAAATCCACAATGACTTACGGATGAGTACGCATTGATGTATTTCAAATCCTTCTGCATCATGGTAGCGAAGGCACCGTATAAAATAGCAATTACAGAAAGAACAATAATTATAGTCGCATATTCCTGTGCACCTTCTGGCATGAGGTACGTTGCAACACGCAAACAACCGTAGCCACCAAGTTTCATAGAGATACCTGCTAAAAACATAGAACCTGCGGTTGGCGCAGATGAGTGACCATCAGGTACCCAGGTATGAAAAGGAAATAATGCAGTGAATACACCAAAGCCAACAAATAATAATGGGAAACAGATCATTTGTGTTTTCACGGGAATATTCAATTGCGATAATTTCAACAGATCAAAACTGTGTTCAGCTCCTGAAAAATAAATACCCAGTAACCCAACTAAAACTAAAGCCGATCCGCCCATTAACATCAACGCCAGTTTATTCGCACTGTATTCTTTTTTGCCGCTGCCCCAGATGCCTATCAACAGGTACTTTGGTATTACTGCAATCTCTAAAAAGAAAAATAAAATAAAGAGATCGAGTGAAATAAAGAATCCATACGCACCCAGACTTAATAATATAAGGAGGAAGTAAAACTCCTTCGTCATTTTTGTTACGTTCCAGGAAACCAACACGCCGGCGATAACAACAAATGCAGTTAACAAGATCATCGCCACAGAAATGCCATCTACACCCAAATGAAAACTGATACCCCAGGATGGAAACCAGTTGTACTGCGATTCAAATAACATCTGGGCTGTATTGCCTTCCATTCTTTGATGACGAAACGTATACAGTAATACAAAAGCCAAAACAAACTGTAATGCTGCGCCAGCCAATGCCACCCACTTAACCTGTGCGGCATTACGCATCAGCAATATAACTATTACAGTGAGTAATGGTAATAATATGAGTAACGATAAATTCATTTAATCAATTTAGAATTATGAGTTATGAATTGACCGATTCCGAATTCATAATTCTACATTCATAATTTTTAATCATGTCCACCAATAAATAAATAATAAAGCCAGTCCTATCACACTTACTAAAAAGTAAATGGCATAAGATTGTACTTTACCCGATTGAAATCCTTTTATAGTTTCAGAAATATCTCTTGTGCTGTTGCCGGTTGCATTCATTAAACCATCTACCACATTTTTATCAAACCATGCCGCCGGTCTTCCTATTAAATTGAAGATTATTTTTTTAGTGATGAATATATAAATTTCATCAATATAGAATTTATGATAAGCTGTTTTATATAACCCACTCAACGATGCAGCCAACTTATCCGGTCTGTCGTTTTGTTTTTTATACATCCACATGGCGATAAAAATACCTGCAAGCCCCAAAGCAACCGGTGCAATGGAAAACATCAGGTGAAATTCAGTTTCAAGTTTTGTACCATCAGAACTAACAAAATGGCCGAAAGGAATAAACCCGGCAATAGCTGCGCCAACAGCCAGTAACACCAATGGCATCATCATGGTAAACCCACCTTCGCTTTTATGTTCGCCATGTAGCTGCACTTCTTTGTTCCAGAAAATACTGAAGTACAAACGGAACATATAAAATGCAGTCAATCCCGAAGTGATCAAAGCAATCCAATAAATTACTGAGCTGTTTTGATAAGCAGCCAACAGAATTTCTTCTTTACTAAAAAATCCTGCAAAAGGTGGAACGCCGGCAATAGCCAGGCAGGCAACTAAGAAAGTTATATGTGTGATGGGTAGATATTTTCTCAGTCCGCCCATGTCTTTCATTTCGTTGCTGTGTATATAATGAATAACCGCACCTGCTCCTAAGAACAACAAAGCTTTAAACATAGCGTGTGTAAACAAATGAAACATGGAAGCTGTGTAACCAAGTCCATCTTCTCCACCGTATTTTGAGACGCCCAGCGCAAACATCATATAACCAATCTGACTCATGGTGGAATAAGCCAACACTCTTTTAATATCTGTTTGGGTGCAGGCAATGATGGCTGCTATTAAAGCAGAGATAGCACCTACGTAACCAACAAGGCTCAATGCATCTGGTGCTGAAATGGCGAAGACAGGAAATAATCTGGCGACTAAAAATACACCGGCCACTACCATTGTTGCAGCATGTATTAATGCTGAAACCGGCGTTGGGCCTTCCATGGCATCGGGTAACCAAATGTGTAAAGGGAACATCGCACTCTTTCCGGCGCCGCCGATAAAAACTAAAATCAATCCCCATGTTAATGCCGACATACCCATGAAAGAAGCAGCAATGGCAGTTTTAAATTCTGTTGACTCTGCAGAGGTTAATCTTTCAATTAATGTATTAAAATCTAAAGTGCCGGAATAAAAAGAAAGGATTAATATGCCGATTAAAAATCCAACATCAGCGAATCTTGTAACAATAAAAGCTTTTTTGCAGGCAGCAACGGCGCTGGGCTTATCGTAATAATATCCTATTAATAAAAATGAAGACGCCCCAACCAGTTCCCAGAAAATATAGATCTGAAAAATATTGGAAGAGATAACCAGCCCCAGCATGGAAAAAGTAAACAAGCCGAGAAATGCATAATAGGTTGGAAAACGTTCGTCGCCTTTCATGTAACCGAGGCTATAAATATGCACCATCAGCGAAATAAAAGTTACAACAACCAGCATCATTACAGAAATGGGATCGATAATGATTCCCATATCTATTGAAACACCCTCGCTGAATTGTAACCAGGTATATTTTAGCGGAATAATTTTTTGATAAACGCCATCTGCCTTTCCATACTCAAAGAAATAACCATAGACTGTGTATAAAGCCAATGCTGTTGAAATTAATAAAAGCGTTGTTCCAATAACGCCCGATGTGTTCTTGAAATATTTTCTTCCATAAATCCCAAGCATTAAAAAGCCTGCCAGTGGCAGCAAGATAATAAGCAGTATAAGCGTTGCGTTTGGCATAAGCCTCACCCTCGTTCTCCCGATATTTATCGGGAGAGGCATCGGGCTTTTGTTTTTTAATTAAGATTTGTAATTAAGCATTTCAATATTTTATTTTCTCTTGTCCATATTTAACATCTTCACTTTAATCTACCCGATTTCCTCCCCCTTCGGGGGAGATAGAGGGGGGTGTTAGTATTTTAATTCTTCGGTATTCTCTACATCAATTGATTTATGACTTCTGTACAAATTTATAATTATAGCTATGGCAACTGCCGCTTCTGCCGCTGCAATGGCAATGATAAAAATGGTAAAGAACAAACCGTCCAGTTTATCGTACCATAAATATTTATTGAAGGCAATAAAATTCAGGTTCACACTATTTAAAATCAACTCCACACTCATCAGCATCGTCACCAAATTTCTCCGGGTAAAGAAACCGTACACGCCGATGAAGAACAGTGCAGTGCTGATAAACAGTATATGATATAGTCCCGGTTCCATCATTCAGTTTCGGATTTTGATTTTAATGCAATGACAATACAGCCAATTAAAGCCGCCAATAATAAAATACTTACCACTTCAAAAGGCAATGCGTAGCCACCATCATTTACGCCAAGCATTTGATTACCGATATTTGAAACAGACGGCTCTATTAATTTTCCGTTTGTTATAACAAAATCGTGCTGTACCAATTGTACCAGTACCAATGCCAGTCCGCAAAAAGCAGCCAGTGCCGAAAATATTTGTCTGCCGATTTTTTGTTTCGGTAATTCCTCTCCTGCCTGTTGTGTGAGAAAGATGGAGAAGATGATAAGCACCACAATTCCTCCTACATAAACAACAATTTGTACTGCTGCAATAAATTCATACTGCAGCCAGAAATAAATACCGGCAATGCCAATCAACGAAAACAACAAATAAATTGCTGCCCGAAAAATTAAACGGGTTGTAACAGCAAGAACCCCGCTTACCAAAGTAAGTGCGGCCAGTAAATAAAATATAATTGTTGATCCGCTCATTATTCTACACCGTCTCTTATTTTAGAACCGGGTTTATTTAAAGTTTTTGTTAGCTCTGCTCTGTTAAAAACACTATGTTCAAATGTCTGCGCCATTTTTATGGCATCCGTAGGACAAGCAATGATACACAGGTTACACATGGTACATAACTCCAGATGGTACACAAATTTGTCTAATGCCTTTTTCTTTTTGCCCTCGGGTGTAACATTAAACTGGGTAACAATTTTTATGGTTGCATTCGGACAAGCCAGCTCACAGGCAGTACAGCCCGTACATGCATGTTCATTGTTCTCATCATGTGTCAGCACCACTTCTCCTTTAAATCTTTCAGGCAGATTTAAAGTCTCTCTGTTATCGGGATATTGCTGTGTGATAATTTCTTTGTGATGCGTAAAATAATAACCGGTACGGCGCATACCGATGAGCAGCGATTTAACGCCGCTCCAGATATCCTTAAAATACTGTACCCCCCAACCCCCTGAAAGGGGAGTTGAAGAAGAGTCTTTATGTTTTACATTATCATTCATAAATTAGTACTAACAAATCAATTTCAATCTCCTCCATGGTTCCCCCTTCAGGGGGCGGAGGGGGTGTTTAAAAATGCCAACCTAAAATTGCAATCACAGTTACCAATAATAAATTAAACATGCTTATCGGTAATAAATATTTCCATTCCAGATTTAATAACTGATCAATCCGTAAACGAGGGAAAGTCCAGCGGAACCACATGATCAGGAAAATAAGGAAAAATGTTTTTCCAAAGAACCAGATGCTGCTTGGGATATAATCCATCACCTGATTAAACCCTTCCCAATTGCCGATATGAAACGGCATCCATCCTCCTAAAAACAAAGTTGCTCCAATTGCACATACAATAAATACATTCACATATTCCGCTAAAAAAAACAAAGCGAATTTCATTCCGGAGTATTCGGTATGAAAACCGGCAGTTAATTCAGATTCAGCCTCAGCCAAATCAAAAGGTGCACGGTTTGTTTCAGCGGTTACTGCAATAATGAAAATTACAAATGAAATAACTGCCGGAATATGTCCTTTAAAAATCCACCAGCCATCGGCCTGCGAATAAATGATATCAGAGATATTTAAACTTCCGCATAAAACTACAATGGTTAATATCGACAGACCTGCAGATAATTCGTAACTCACTATCTGTGCACCACTACGCATCGCTCCCATCAAAGAATATTTATTGTTACTTGCCCAGCCAGCCATTAAAATACTGATGACCATGATGGACGAAACCGCCGACACATATAACACGCCAATATTCAAATTCCACAATTGAAAATCTTTTGCAAAAGCAATCGGCGCCATCAGTAACATACCAACCACCAACGCCAGTACAGGTGCCAGGTTAAATAAAAACTTATCTGCGCCGCCCGGTGTTAAACCTTCCTTAACCAACAACTTTAATGTATCGGCAAAGGATTGTAAAATTCCTTTTGGGCCAACGCGGTTGGGACCAAGGCGAATCTGCATCCAGGCAGAAACTTTTCTTTCCATCAATACTAACACTAAACCAAGAATCGCAAACAGGCTGATCACAGCAATGCCTGCAATAACCATCTGCATGATCAATGACCAGGTTGGACTGAATGTTTCGTTCAGCCAGTTTTGAATGCTACTCGTTATGTTAGAAAGACTCCACATTTTTTATCTGTCAATATCAGGTATTACTAAATCCAATGTTCCCATCATGGCCACCAAATCTCCCAGTTTGCTTCCTCTTGCCATATGATCCAAAGCAGAAAGATTTGAAAATCCCGGTGAACGAAATTTAATTCTGTAAGGCGTCATACCCCCTTCACTTACTATATAGACACCAAACTCTCCCCTTGCTGTTTCCACACGCTGATAAAATTCCCCCTTGGGTAATTTTAAAACTGCTTTTGTCTTGGCCTGAAAATCACCCTCTGGAATATTATCAATTAATTGTTCGATTATTGAAATAGATTGATGCAGTTCTTTTATCCGCACCATGTACCGTGCAAGCGAGTCGCCGGCTGTTTCAATCACTTCATCAAACTGCACTTTATTATATACATCATAGGGATATAATTTTCGGATATCGCATTCCACGCCGCTTCCACGACCAACCGGACCCGTACAACCAAAAGAGATGGCGTCTTCTTTTGACAAAAAACCAACTCCTTTCATCCGATTCTGAAAAATAATATTGCCGGTCAGCATCTCTTCATACTCATGTACTTTCGATCTGAACAGTTTAATAAACTCTTTTACTTTTTTCTGAAAATCTGGATGCAGTTCCTGCATCACGCCACCCGGCACCATATAATTCATAGTTAACCTGGCGCCGCAGGTTTCTTCCATTATGTCATTGATAGTTTCTCTTTCTCTGAATGCATGAAAGAACGGCGTGAATGCACCTATATCCATAGCCATAGCACCCCACCATAATTCATGCGATGCAATTCTTGTAAGCTCTGCCATAATCACCCGTATCACCTGCGCCCTTTCAGGCACTTCAATCTGCATGCCCTTTTCAACAACCAAGGCACAAGCCTGGTTATTAATATGTGATGAGAGATAATCCATGCGGCTGGTGACATAAATGAACTGCCGGTAAGTAAGACTCTCACACATTTTTTCTATAGAGCGATGAATATAACCCAGATGCGGCTCCACCTTCTTGATAGTCTCTCCGTTTAGTGTGATTACTAAATGCAATACACCATGTGTTGCAGGATGTTGAGGTCCTACATTGATGATGAGATCGCCTTCGGTGGTTGTGCCTATTTCTTCAAACATATCAGAGCTTGATCATATTAATCGGGTCTTCAAAATCCTTACGCATCGGGTTCTTTCCTTCCCAGCCATCTGGCAGTATCAGCAACCTCAGGTCGGGATGATTTAAAAAATTAACGCCAAACATTTCATAAACTTCCCGTTCATGAAAATCGGCTGTCTTCCAGATATGAGACACGCTTTCTATTTCAGGATTATCAGTATTTAAAATTGTACGTACAACTATATTGTGTCGAAAATTTGTTGAGGTAAAATGATAAACCATGGAGAGGTTTGTCTTGTTATCAATACATGTTAAGCAAAAGAGATAGTCAAAATGAAGACTTGCATCATTTCGAAGTTGTTTAGCTAATGTTAACCAGTCTTTAGAGTCAATGGAAATATTAAGCCACTCTCCGGTCTCATCAAAAGTGGCAGCAGCAAGCAGTTCCGTTATTTTGGTTTTCAGCTCTTCGTTAATCATGTCTATTCTTTGCCGGTTTTAATTTGTTCCCTTGTCATACCGGCTTTAATTTTTTCCTGTAAACTGATGAGTGCATGCAACAAAGCTTCTGGCCTTGGCGGACAACCAGCCACATACACATCTACAGGAATAATATGATCGGCGCCTTTAACCACCGAATAGGTATTATAAAAAAAAGGGCCGCCGCTGATTGCACAGGCGCCCATAGCAATTACATATTTCGGATCGGCCATCTGGTCGTACAATCTTTTCAACACCGGTCCCATTTTATTTACAATGGTACCGGCTATAATAATTACATCGGCCTGCCGTGGTGAGGCACGGGCAACTTCAAAACCAAAACGTGAAAAATCATATTTAGCCGAAGCCGTTGCCATCATTTCAATACCACAACAACTGGTTGCAAAAGTTAAAGGCCACAAAGAGTTAGAACGTGCCCAGTTAATGATATCATCCAGTTTACTTAATACGATGCCACCTCCGGGAGTTTCAGTAATCTGCCCGGGGAACTCTTTTTGCTCTATGTTTTGCTTTACTTCCATTTAAGTGCACCTTTTTTGTGTGCATATAAAAATCCCATAAATAATATGAAAAAGAAAATGATGATTTCTAGCAATGCAACCCATCCCACAGACTTTGCAACAACTGCCCAGGGAAAAATAAATATTAACTCCACATCAAAAATTAAGAAGACAAGGGCAAATAAATAATACCCAACGTTCAACTGTATCCACGCTTTTCCTTGAGTAGGGATACCACATTCATATGGCTCGGCTTTCTGTTTGTTTTTAGTTCCTTTAGTTACCAGTCCTGCAACCAAAATGGCAATCACTGAAAAAGCAAGTCCGGCAATAATCAAAACAATCATGGAAGAAGCACCCATAACAATATTGAATTTTTATACAACCAATTATTAAAGTTTCAAGTTAATGAAAAATACAACTCAAAAAACAGTTAACCATATATCTCTACATGAATATCTTTTTTATCATAGCCCATATCCAGTATTCTTTGCTTTGCTTCATCAATCATTCCACGCCAGCCACAAATTAAAAAATTTGCAGGCTGTTTGTCTTTACACAATTCTTCATAGATGGGATGAACATAACCTGTGGCTCCATCCCATTCTTCTCTGGAAAGTGTTGGTATATATTTGAATCCATCGACAGCGACATCCAGTTCTTTCATCTCTTCATAATATAAAATGGCATTTTTTGTACGGCAGCCAAAAACCAAGGTTATATTCTTATGTGGAATGTTTTTATTTTTTATGTGATGTACCATGCTACGAAAAGGCGCTATACCGGTGCCAGTGCAAATCAAAAACAATTCTTTATCTAATGGCTCCTTTAGTGTAAACACACCTTGTGCTCCTCTGAAAGTTAATTCGGTATCAACTTTCACTTCATCAAAAATATAATTGGTACCATCTCCTTTTTTATCCAGCACAATCAGCAGTTCAAAAACATTGGTACCATCGGGCCAGGATGCAATGGAATAGCTTCGCCAGCGCTTATTTGCCTTTTCATGTATCGGCAAATCAAGGGTTACAAATTGACCTGGAATAAAATCAAAAGAAGTTAATTCGGGTACTTCTATCCAAAATCTTCTAGTGCTGAAAGTTTCATCTTCTATGCGTATAACTTTTCCGATACGCCACGGTAGTAATGCCATTGTATATGTTTGCGGAAAGTTACAAAGAAACTTTGGCAATGTTTTATTGGATCAATATCTTTTGGGTATGTACAGCATGTTCAGTAAACAGCTTAAGCTGATAAACGCCTTTTGCAATCCCTTTCAGATCCAGTTCGTTATTCCTGCCACTCAGTAAAAATGATTTTATCAGTTTTCCTGCAGCATCAAAAACCATTGCCCTGCTTACATTAGCCGAAGATGCAATAAATATTTTTGCATTGATCACAGGGTTTGGATAAATAGTTATATCATCAGCATCATTATTAAAATTAATTTTCCGAACCCCAGAATTCAGGAACGAGCCATCTTTATCCTGCATCTTCAGCCGGTAAAAATTTAATCCGTTTATAGGTTGTATATCGGTAAAACTGTAATTGTTTCTTTGGTTATTGTTAAATGCAGATACTGATCCGATGCTGTTGTAATTAATTCCATCCCCGCTTCTTTCCACAAAATATGTATCGGCATTCAATTCATTATCTGTTGTCCATTGTAATAAAACTTTTTTAGTTTGTTTAATGGCTTCAAACGTTAGCAGGTTTACCGGCAATGGATGAATACCGCCAATGCCTCCGTCATTCAGCCAGAACTCACTGAAACCGTTTACCGGAAACTCAGCGTAGTAGCCGTTATCATACGGTACAATTTCTGTATTGGCAGGCAATATGTACATATAAGCTCCGCCAAAATTATCGTCCAGCGTTCCGTTTTCCTGTATGGCGGTGCCGCTGTATTTGGTTACACCCAAATCGTATGGATCTTTTGGTTTGGTGCAGATACCGCAACCCGTAGCCGCCAATAAGCTTTTGGCTTCTGCATCGGTAAAATAAAAACGAACGGAAACATCTGCCGCAGGCTGAAGAGCAGGACGGATAACAATATTCCTGTTCAGATAATACTGCCCGTTTCTGTTACGCACCGCTCCGGTAAACGGATACACATCAACAGTTGTACTGCCCATATTATTTCCGTTAGCATTTATGGATGCTACCCTTCTGCCTGCCGATGTAAAATGAATCCAGCTGGAACCACTTACAGGTTGGGTTAAGCCCGTAACCGGTGCAGATGTATAAATGAGCGCCTTATCAAACACATGTATGTCATCAATGCCAACTCCTTCTAAATTATAGCCAAGATCGCTGGCCATTACAAAACGAAAACGCACGTTGCTGCCCGTTGTTGGAATATCGGAACTTGCCACATGCCAGGTGGGTAAAGATGTTCTCCATTGTTTTTTTCCGGTAGGATCATTAAACCAGTTAGTACCAACTCCATTCGAACCCAAACGGCTCCAGGTAACGCCACCGTTATCTGAATATTCCACCCAGTTATAATCTGCCGGGGTTGCATCTTCTATTTTAAAAATATGGCTGAACGATAATACCGGTTGTGTTAAGCCGCTTAAATCGAAACAGGGAGAATATAAATACGACAACTCATTAGTTTTGTAATTGCCGGTTAACGAAGTCACCCAGGCTTGGGTACCATTGGCTGCTTTGCTGATGATAGTATTTATTGGTGTACCCAGCTCCCAGCTTATATTAGAGCCTTTTGCGTACCAGCTTCCGGAACCGGATTCAAATCCTTCCAGGTATGGAAAACTGTTTATTACCGGGCTTGTATGAAAAGCGTAATTTAAAATACTGTCGTTATCATTATAGGTATCTGTTGGTTCATGAACCCAGAAATCGAAACTGTAATCTGTGTCAATCAAAAGATTTTCAGGCAATGAAAATGTATGAAGCGTTATGCCCGGTGCTAATGATGCAATGTTTTCTACAACCGGAGCTCCGCCATTTACGCTGTAAGAAACTGGCACATTAGAAAAAGTACTGCCGCTGTAATTTTTTATATTTAATGATACCACCTGCGGACCCGAAATTCCACAACCTGTTACAGCCGGTGATACAATATTTAATATACCAATATCAATTGCTGCTTCTTTTACACTAACATCATCAAAAGTATATCCGTCATCCTGGTCAATATACGGATAGGGTACATTGGCCGATGTATTACCCTGCTCACCAAATTTAATTTGAAAACTGCTGCTGATGGGCTGTGCCGGCAATACTGTATCAAGTACATCATTAATATTTATCACGGCATGTTTCCATTGACCCAAAGCAGCCTGGTTGGCAATCAGGTCGTAGGCCAATACCCATGATTTTGTATCATCACCCCGTATCCATACTTTATTGTTTGGATTATTTTCCTGGCCGTGATTCTTATAATAAAAATCCAATCGTAATTGCTCGCCACTTATATAATTATTCAGGTTATAGGTCATCAGCAAGCTATCGGTTGTTGCTGCAGCATTGTAAGCAAATTGATCTAACGTAATTGCCCGGTTACCATTTAATGCAATGCCGGTATTTACAAAAGTACGGGCACGGCCTCTTGCAGTATTGGTTTTAAAATCTACTTTATCATCGCCGGTAATACCCATTGTATTTGATGTGTAGGTTTGTTCTGCCGCCGTTTCAAAACCATCGGTATTAGGTAATGTTAGAGGTGGATTTGCCAGATTTTTTATCGTAACCGAAACCGTATCATCCAGCGGTTGAGTATCGCCTGTTCTTTTTACCCATGCCTTTATATTATAAATCCCTGGCGTTGAAAAGTCGGCCGTGGTTGTAAAAGGATACTGATAAACAGTAAGCGGATTTATAATAACAGCACTGTTTTCCATCACAACCGGATCTGCATTAACCTGATAATACAAATCGTAATTACCTGATGATGCAACATTATCCAGGTTCTTTATGGTAAATCTTATAGTTTCTGTTGCTGTTAATACGGAAGAAGTGAATTGCCTTTTGGTTACCGGCGAATCAATAGATACGGCTTTAAAATTATTATCAAAACCGGACAAAATACAAACGCCTGTTGCCGGTGTTACAAATTTTGATACCGATCTTCTGCCATTAATTGTTCCGTTTTTTGCACTCACTCCCAGCAGGTAAGTTGTAGTATTATTCAGTCCCGATACCAGGTAAGTCAATGCATTTGTATTCCCGATAATAGTCATGGTATCGGCTTTCAGCTGCCATATATCATAGGAAGTTGCACCCGCTATTGCCGGCCAGTCCAGTTGTGCAAATCCCTCACAGGGAACTGTAGCCGTAACTACAGGCTGTCCTATCACCCTGAAATCAAAATCGCTTTGGTCATTATAGGCAGAAGCATTCCGGCTCACCCGTATCAGGTAATTGTTACTTACTGTTGCCGGAACAATCCAGTTGTAAGACCGGTCAGTTGCTGCAACAGCTGCATCTATCAGATTCCAGACTGAACCATCAAAATATTCAAGTGTGAACGTATTGGCATCGTCGCCATCAGCAGTCCAGCGTATCACTTCTGTTTCACCGGGCACTAAAGTTTCTCCTCCAAAAGGATAATCAACCGTTACTCCGTTCATATCAATCTGATAAGTGAGTATGTATTCCTGCGGACCGAATGGAACAGAAAATGCAGTGACATTTAAATCATAATTGCCGGCAACAGGATTATCAATAACTACCTGTTCAATATTATTTATATGATCAACAGCTTCTGCGGCGTTGTTATTTACATTGGCAGCCGAAGCATCTAAAACCAATGGCAGATGTGTTACCGGGCCGGGTGCAGTTACCGACAGATCCAGGTCGTTGATTAAAGTATTTGCAGCATTGGGTGCTGCAGCCGTATCGGCCCAATACAACATTACTTTTAAACGCCTTGCACCTGCAGGAACTGCAATAGTATTTAAAGAAGGAGCAGTGCTGCTTATAATAAACCGGTTGTTTTCAATTGCCGCTGCAGCCCTCCCGGCATTTAAACTACCAAAGCCAAATGTATAGTCTGGCCCGGGGTTACCAAGGTCTTGTGCTGTATTACACAGAATCGCTTTTATTAATGCAGCTTTGGGAACAGCTCCTGCATTCGATTTTCGGTACTGTTCGTTCAATACAGTAACAGCACCGGCAACTACCGGCCCCGACATGCTGGTACCACTGTTATTGGCATAGGTATTATTATGTCTTGTTGAAAAAACATTAACACCGTTTGCAACAATCTCAGGTTTTATTCTGCCATCCTGAACCGGGCCACGGCTGCTGAAACTGGCTATAGAATAATCTGCCTGGTTCATTGCTCCAACTGTTAATACATTTTTTGCACATTGATAACCCGACTTAATAGTAGCAAAGGAAACAGGGTATGGAGAACAGGTGTAGCTTCCGTCATTACCCGCCGAAACCACATGCAATACTTTTTCATAATCCCTCATCTGGTTATCAACATAATTACTCAAAACATCATAAATACCGGTTCCTGCACAACTGTCATCTGCGGTTGTGTACGAATTGTTGGTAGCTATCATGTTATAATCGGTAACATAAGTTGGCGTGTTGGTAATAATATCGCTGAGGTACTGGCTAACAATGGTAGCTCTTGGTGCCATGCCATTATTCTTTGGGTCCAGTAATCCGCCACCGGCCACTGTACCCGAAACATGCACGCCATGAAAACTGAAAGGAAAGGGAACCCGGTTAATTACCCGTTGTGTAAAATCAACATGGGGTGTAACTATTTCAGAATTATCACCAACACCAACTACAACTCCTTTGCCCGTTAGATTTCTTCCTGATACAGAAAGCAGGCTGCTTACTGCATGCAGGCCGGCACTTTTATAATTTAATGGTTTATCGGTGAGAGATTGCAGACTGATTGAATATACAAATGGTAAAGCGGCTATCTTTCCGCAATCGGCAGGCCTGATAAAAATAAGGCCGGGAGCTTCGAATTTTGATTGAACAATTTCTGCTCCTGCTTTTTGCAATTGTTGTATTGCAATATTTTTATCCAGTGATGAAAAATAGTTTACAGCAAAGACTTTTTCTGAATTAGCATTTTGTTTATAGGTCGCAGCCTTGGGGTCAATTTTATAAACAGCCGGTAATTGATTTATTGAAACTATAGAAAACGCAGATGCCAATGAAAAATTGAAATTCTTTTTCACAGCAGCAAAATAGGCATTGCCCGGATACCAGGCCCCAAGCTCTAAGCCGAAATTTTTTAATACCTGCACATTCTGTTCTTTTGGCAGTTTCGAAAACTGTACCAAAACAAAAAAGGTATTTTCAAATATGGCTTCTTCAAGATTAGATGCCTGAAATTGCTGACGCTCAATATTATTACCGGTTATAAAATCGCCGGTTGTAAAACGAACAGGTATATCATTTTGCTGAGCAGTCAGGTTTCCAAAACTCAATAAAAACAGTAAAAAGAAGAAGAAGGTGTAAAATTTTTTCATTTGCTTAATTGCCACTGGATATTTTCAATACTGATTTACAGCAAAAATATACATATTAATAGTGATAAGATAATACTGATAACGATTTTGTTGCCCCTGGTATTGCCATTTTGAACATATTATACTGTTGATTTTTTAATCGCCTTATCTTTGCCGCCCTGATGAATCTGGAATTGTTGTTGAACGGATATGCAAATGACAGCCGCTGTTTTAAAATAGTGGACCGGATTACTGCGTCCCAACCTCATCAAATTCAACTGAAAGGCCTTCACGGAAGTGCAGCACCATTCATTGTTTCCACCGTTTTTAACCATGCTTCAGCTTCGCAATTAAATCACCTCATCATTTTACGTGATGCCGAAGAAGCGGCCTATTTTCACAACACGCTTGAGAATATCAGCAGTGCTTTAAACCTGTTTTATTTTCCTTCTTCTTTTAAAAATAAAAAAAACTACCGGCTGCTTAATGCCAGCCATGTAATGCTACGTACAGAATGCCTCACCCGTTTTGCCAACCCGATGGGTGAACGTGTGGGGGCCATCATTACTTATCCCGAAGCTTTATTTGAAAAAGTAGTGTTGCCAAAAACACTTTCGGCAAATATTATTTCTATAAAGCAAGGCCAAACGATAGACCCTGTTGCTATTTACGAGAAGTTTGTTGGCTATGGTTTCACCCGTACCGATTTTGTGTATGAGCCGGGGCAGTTTGCGGTACGTGGTGGCATACTGGATATATATTCTTTCGGTAATGAAAAACCTTACCGTGTTGAATTATTTGGTAATGAAATTGACAGCATACGAATATTTGACCCCGAAACACAGTTGAGTGAAAGAAAATTATTGCAGGTAAGTATTATTCCAAATGTTGAAACTCAATTTGATGATGGCGAAAAAGTCTCCATCATGGAATTTTTACCGGAGAATACTGTTGTATGGAGTGAAGACTGGAATTTTATAAAAGAGAAAATAGAACAACAGGAAGAAGACCTTGATATTTTTTTACAATTGCTGAAGGATAACCCTGTCAGCGCTGCGGCAACTGAAGAAGAAGATAATTACCAATCGAAAACAGAAGTTGTTATACACGACTTTATAAAAGCAGTAGCTCTTGAAGAAGAAATAAAGCAAAGGCATATTATCGAATTTGGAAGCAAAGCATATTTTTCAAAAGCTGATGAAATAAAGTTTGATACAAAAGAACAACCTGCTTTCAACCGCAACTTCGATCTGTTGATAAAAGATCTGAAAGAACACGAAGCAAAACAATACCAAATTTATTTATTTGCCGAAAACCCTAAACAGCTTGAACGCCTGCATGTAATCTTTACAGATCTTAAGGCAGAGATCAATGTTATTCCTGTCCCCACTTCTATTCATGAAGGATTTATTGATGACGATCTGAAAGCAGTTTGTTATACCGATCACCAGATATTTCAGCGTTACCATAAATACAAAGTAAAACAGGCATTCAGTAAGAACAAGGCGCTTACATTAAAAACGCTGAGGGAATTACAACCTGGCGATTATGTAACGCATATCGATCATGGAGTTGGTGTATACAGCGGCTTACAGAAGATTGAGGCGAATGGCCGGATGCAGGAAGCTGTACGTATTCAATATAAAGATGGCGATTTGCTGTATGTAAATATTTCTTCTTTACACAAGATTGGTAAGTACAGCGGCAAGGAAGGCACGGTACCTAAAATGAATAAACTGGGCAGCGATGTCTGGAACAAACTTAAAGACAAAACCAAAAAGCAGGTAAAAGATATTGCCAGCGACCTGATAAAATTATATGCTCAACGCAAAAGCCAGGAAGGTTTTGCACATGCGCCTGATAATTATATGCAGACCGAACTGGAAGCCAGTTTTATTTATGAAGACACACCCGACCAGGGGAAAGCAACCGAAGATGTGAAACGTGATATGGAAAAACCATCTCCGATGGACAGGCTGGTTTGCGGCGATGTGGGATTTGGCAAAACTGAAATTGCCATACGGGCTGCTTTTAAAAGTGTATGCGATGGTAAACAGGCTGCAGTGCTGGTTCCCACAACCATACTTGCCTATCAGCATTACAAAACATTTGGCGACCGCTTAAAAGATTTTCCGGTAACGGTAGATTATATAAACCGTTTTAAATCGGCCAAAGAAAAAAGAGAAACGATGGAAAAAGTGGCCGAAGGAAAGATTGACATCATCATAGGTACACATGCTTTATTAAACAAGAATGTAAAATTTAAAGACCTTGGTTTAATGGTGATTGATGAGGAGCAGAAATTTGGGGTGGCTGCAAAAGAAAAATTAAAACAATTAAGAACCACTGTTGATTCTTTAACCTTAACTGCAACTCCAATCCCACGTACTTTGCAATTCAGTTTGATGGGAGCCAGAGACTTAAGTATCATCAACACGCCGCCACCAAACCGCCAGCCCATACAAACCGAGGTGATGGTTTTTAATGAAGATGCGATACGTGATACTATTTATTATGAAACTGAAAGAGGCGGACAGGTCTTCTTTATACATAACCGGGTAAAGGGTTTGGCGGAGATGAAAACATTGATACAAGGGCTTTGTCCGGACCTTAGCATTGCTTATGCACACGGACAAATGGATGGTGATGATCTGGAAGATACCATCCTCGATTTTATGGATAAAAAATATGATGTACTCGTTTGTACAAATATTGTGGAAAGCGGTGTTGATATTCCAAACGTAAATACCATCATCATAAACAATGCACACCAGTTTGGTTTAAGTGACCTACATCAACTAAGAGGAAGGGTTGGCCGCAGTAATAAAAAAGCATTTTGTTATTTGTTTGCTCCGCCTATGAGTACGCTTCCTGTTGACAGTCGTAAAAGACTAAGTACACTGGAGCAATACAGCGAACTGGGCAGTGGTTTCCAGATTGCGATGAGAGACCTGGACATACGTGGTGCAGGTAATATGCTTGGCGGTGAGCAAAGTGGTTTTATTGCTGAAATAGGTTTTGAAATGTACCAGAAAATTTTAGACGAAGCCATCCGTGAATTAAAACGTACAGAGTTTAAAGAATTATTTAAAGCCGAGATACAGCAGCAGGATGATTTTGTAACCGACTGCAGCATTGATACCGATCTGGAAATTCTAATTCCGGATGATTATGTTGAAAGCATCACCGAAAGATTATCGCTGTACAGCCGTTTGGATAATTGTGAAACCGAAGAAGATCTTACTGCATTCCATAAAGAAATGACTGACAGGTTTGGCCCGATACCTCCGGTAGTAGAAGATTTGTTTACTACAGTACGTTGCCGCAAAATTGCCGTGGACCTTGGTTTTGAAAAAATGTTTTTAAAGAATGAAACACTTAAATGCTTTTTTGTAAGCAATCCCGATTCGCCTTATTTTCAAAGTGAAATATTTACAGGCCTCTTACTGTTTTTACAAACCGGCACCAACAAGGGTAAATTAAAACAGGTTGGCAAAAACGGGATTCTTGTTGTAGAAGATATAAAAACAATGAATGAACTGTTTGCATTTATTGATAAGATGAAGACGAGTATAGGTAAATAAATCACTCTCTCTTCATTACAATCTTCTCATTCACATCAACCATTACCTGTTTTTTAAAATCAACCAGTTTTGTATAATCAGCAGCTTTAATTACCCGGTCTTTTATCTGCAACAAGGCTGTAGAAGTAAGCATGTGTGTGGCAGCATCCCAGGTATAAGTACAGCTATATTCAGCAAAAGAAAATTTTACCGATTTGTTTTTAGGCATGGTTTCCATAATATATCCTGCCGGAAATTTATATACAGTAGTATCAAAGCATTGATACGGATTGGTAAAATGATAATCCCTCATCCTGTTATCCTGCGCCACAATCTCTTCTTCAAAAACAGGGTATAGCCTGGCTTCAAAAAAAAGTTTACTGCCGGCATTAAATGAATACACTTTTTCGTACTGCATATTGGCCGTAAGCAAATAAGGGTTGTCTTTATTTTTAGAACTGCTGATCTCCAGTACATCAGGATGTTTCCATTCTTTATTTGAAATAAAGAATTTCCTTTTCTCATCTTCTTTCAAATCGTGAAAACGCATGAGTAAATTATCTCTTTCGGCGCCCCACAGGTTGTACTGCATTTTTACTTTGGCTCCGCCATCAGCATTAACTTCTATTACCGTGTTTATACTTTCGGTATTATTTTTATAATTACTGGCCGGGGTATTTACAAGTACGCCACCATCGGGAGTTACCATCATGGCTTTGCGGTTTTCGGTCCAGGGGCCAAGTTCGGCAAAGGGCAGGGTTGTACTGGTACATTCCAGCCAAATAGTATCTTTTGGTTGCGGAATACAAAGTATGGCGTGATTAAAATAATTAGCCGAAAAATCTTCATATACTTTGCGTGGCTGCATACTGCCCTGTATAATTACAATATTTGATTTTACGCCCACAGCATCAAGCGCCGATTTTAAATAATTGCTTAATGCTTTACAATCGCCGTATTTTTTATCATCAACAAAACTTGCCGGAAAAGGCCTTAACCCGCCAATACCCAGTTGTATACTTACGTACCGCATATTGTTCTGCATATAATTATATAACATAGCCGCCTTCTCCCGGTCGGTTGAAGCATCTTTAACCAGATTACGGTAAAATGTTTTTTTATCCTCGGGTAAACTTGTTGTTTTTGCATAGAGATTATCAATCCACGAGCCGAAACTCTTCCAGCTGGACATATCGCCATCATAATCATCCAACTGAAATTTATTGGGTGCCAGTAAAACTGTTGGTTCATAAGTATAAGGAGAACCGCTGTGCTTTTCGAGTTTGTAGGCTTTTAAATTTTTTAGCTCCCAGGTATAAACATCCTTACTTCCAGACTTTGTTATTTGCGGCTGATTGTTTGTATTGGTTAGTTTATACCTTACGCCCAGGTCTGACGGTACTTCAACCTCAAAAACAGAATGTTGCACCGATTCCCAGGCAGATTGCATACTATAACCAGGCAAACTGAAAATACCCTTGAATTTTACGCTGTAGTTAAACTCGACAGTTACAGGGTAAGCAGGTGCATTTACATCGAAGTAAGTTACCTTTCCTTCTGGCACCAAACCTTCGCCATAATTTAAAGAAGTCATTTCTTTTTTAGAATAGGTCTTCTTTTTATTACCCATCATGTCATAAACTTTTATTTCTGCATCATCCAACACATGAAACTTATCGGAAAACTGAGCAAATGAGAGTTCTCTTTTGGCCTGTGCATTCAGTATCGTGAATACACGCTTTACTTCATACCGTGCAGTATTTTTATCCTTAATGGTAAGTTTAATATTTTCTTCCCGAATCACCAGGTCTGCATCTTTTCTTAAAGAATCGGGTATGGTTAGTGCTGAATATAGATTTACCTGTGCATAGCATAAAAGCTGCATACAAGTAAACAACAAAAAAAATACTAATCCCTTTTTCATATACTCCGAATTAAAGTCTGACCGGATATGAAAATAAATAATTTTATTTAACAGTGCCCGAAATTAAAACAGGCATACGAAAAAGGCCATTCACTAATAAGTGAATGGCCTTAATAATTTTAACCTTTGGAGATTACCAGGCTTTTTTAGCCACACCGTTTTTAACGGCTTCCAGTGCTGTAGCTTCGCTGAGCATGGTGGTCATTTTGTTACCTTTACCATCGTTGCCCTGGGCCATATAGCCACCACGGGAAGTTTTTGTTATTACTGCATCCTGCATCGGAACGTTTTTTTCCTTTGTTTTCATGCAATAGGCTGTTAACATTTTTGACATTTTAATGAATTTATGGTTAGTAAATAATGGGTGTAAAAATTCACTTTGGGGCGAATTACTACGTAAAAACTAATTACAAGCTACTTAAAATATTGGTTTTAGCAAAAATCCCCCGTTGAACTCAGCTTGAAAACAGCTTGAGTTACCCACATTTTTGGACCATGATTTATACTGAATTTATACGTAAACCAGCCTGTTTTCAACGGCAATTGGCACTGTAGCTTGGTTGATTGCTGGTTGCAAACCCTTTACCCCTATGGTTTTATACTGGAGGGTAAGAAATTTACAGTTAAAACTGTAGATATACGGGCATTAAAAAATCCGGGAGCTTTTACCCCGGATTTAGTGTTAATATATATTACTAAAATTCTTTAAAAAATATTGATTTCAGCTTGAAATTGGCCTTTTTTACACGTCAATCTTAGCATATTTGGCATGCGTTTCTATAAATTCTCTACGTGGCGGAACCTCGTCTCCCATCAACATACTGAACACACGGTCAGCTTCTGCAGAGCTTTCAAGTGTAACCTGTTTTAAAGTACGTGTTGCCGGGTTCATGGTTGTTTCCCAAAGCTGTTCGGCATTCATCTCTCCTAAACCTTTATAGCGTTGTGTGTTTACACTTTCATCTTTTCCCTGTCCAAATTGCTTGATCAATACCTTACGCTCATCATCGTTCCATGCATAAGCCTGGTCTTTTCCTTTTTTAACAAGATACAATGGCGGTTGAGCTATATAAACATAACCCTGCTCCACCAGTTCTTTCATATAACGGAAGATGAAGGTTAAGATAAGTGTGGCAATATGGCTTCCATCTACGTCGGCATCCGTCATAATAATCAATTTATGATAACGAAGCTTAGATAAGTCTAATGCTTTGGGATCTTCCGGTGTTCCAATCTTTACTCCCAATGCAGTGAACATATTGCGTATCTCCTCATTGTCGTAAATCTTGTGTTCCATCGCTTTCTCTACGTTCAAAATCTTACCACGTAAAGGAAGAATAGCTTGATATGATCTGTCTCTACCTTGTTTAGCTGTACCACCCGCCGAGTCTCCCTCGACAAGATATAACTCACAACGGTTTGGATCCTTATCGCTGCAATCGGCCAGTTTACCGGGCAATCCGCCGCCGGTTAATACGCTTTTACGTTGTACCATTTCACGGGCCTTTTTGGCCGCTGCCCTTGCCTGTGCAGCAAGTATAACCTTTTGAATGATGGTCTTGGCATCTTTCGGATTCTCTTCCAGGAAAGCAGAAAGAACCCTGCTTAATGTAGTATCCACAACACCCATCACTTCATTGTTACCGAGTTTTGTTTTTGTCTGTCCTTCAAACTGCGGCTCTGGTACTTTAACCGAAATAATAGCACTCAATCCTTCACGGAAATCATCGCCTTCAATCTCTACCTTGGCTTTTTCAAACATGCCTTCTTTTTCGCCGTAGCTTTTAAACACACGGGTAATAGAACGGCGGAAGCCGGATACATGCGTACCGCCTTCAATAGTATTGATATTGTTTACATAGCTGAACAGGTGTTCCTGGTAGCCGGTGTTGTAGATCATAGCCACTTCCACCATCACATTGCTGGCTTCATCATGCCCATCGCAATAAATAACAGTTGGTAATAAAGCATTACGGTTGGCGTTCTTGTCCAGCATTTCTACAAACTCAACAATACCGCCTTCGCTGTAAAAAGTTTTAGAGTACGTAGAACCATCTTCTTCCTTCTCTCTTAAATCATGAATATGAATGGTTATCTTTTTATTCAGAAATGAAAGCTCACGTAAACGGGCTTCCAGAATTTCTCTGTTGTAAGTACTGGTGATGAAAATAGACGTATCGGGCCAGAACTGAACCCTGGTACCATGTGTATCAGACTTACCAATTTCCCTTACCGGATATTTTGGAATACCGATACCGTATTCCTGTTCGAATTTTTTTCCTTCACGGTTAACCTCTACGTGTAATTTGCTGCTTAATGCGTTCACACAACTAACACCCACACCATGTAAACCGCCGGATACTTTGTAAGAATCCTTATCGAATTTACCACCGGCGTGTAAAACCGTCATTACAACTTCCAGTGCACTGCGGTTTTCCTTGGTATGCATACCGGTAGGGATACCACGGCCATCATCTTCAACAGTAATGGAATTATCTTCGTTAATGGTTACGCTGATGTTTTTACAATGGCCTGCAAGGGCCTCATCAATGGAGTTATCTACCACTTCATATACCAGGTGATGCAAACCCTTTACACCCACGTCGCCAATGTACATGGCGGGGCGTTTACGAACCGCTTCTAAACCTTCTAAAACCTGGATACTGTCTGCGCCATAACCTTTGCTGGCTGGGGCCGGAACTACTGCTTCTTCTGTACTCATATTATTGTTCTAAATCACTTTTTATTTGTAAAATTCAGATTCGGGCAAATGTACAAAAAAACAGGCGTTTGAGGCAAGAATTGAGGGTTTATTTTGGGACGATTTTATACATGGATATCCACAATTTTTCAGGTACTTACCCCCGATTTCAGAAGCCAAAATCTCAACCATTCCTATACCTGCTAAATCGGCCGGACAAGTATTGAACAATTTACAATGTTTAAACGTTAATTCTTTATTCGTACCTTTGTATGGCAAATTTAAAATGGATCAATTAACCGACATATTAGCAATAGCCCACCGCCAGCCTATTTTAAACGAGGATCTGGATGTGTTGCTGCATGTTGACCGCACGGTACCCGGCTCGGTACAATATTCCATAAAGCGCTACCGCAAGCAGCCGCAATGGAGTATTGATGATACCGGCATACTGATCTATCATGTTGAAAAGAATAATCCCGAAGCCAATCACCTGGAACTGAAATTTTGTGTGAGTGGCAATGTTTACTGCCGTCAAAAGCAAACCGAGTGTGATTACTGTAAATTTAATGCCAGCAAAGGTTGTGTTGAAAAGGTGGACAGTGTAGATGTAGTTAGCTTTAGTTTTAAGCCCAATTACCTTACACAGTTTACCAATAACAGTACTGATACCGGGCTTACCGAAAATGTACTTTCGTTTAAACACAAAACATCTTTCAGCAAACAGTTGCCTTTGTGTGGCAAGACAAGAACTGCTATTGAGGCTTTGTTAAATCATACTTATACTGATACCAGGGAAAATATTTTCATCAATGCACAAACTCAAATCCTGTTGTTGTACAGTATGGATTGCATGTTGGGTGATGATAAAGAAACTGAATTTACCTGCAAGTTTTTACAAAATGCTGAAGACCGGGAAAAAATTATTAAGGCCCGTGAAGTTTTACTGCAGCATATCGGCGAACCGATTACCATCAAGACACTCAGCCGTAAGGTGGCCATTAACGAATGTTATTTAAAGAAAGGCTTTAAAGAAATTTTTGGTACCACTATTTTCGATTTTTATCAAAGCCAACGGATGGAACACGCCAAATACCTTTTGTACGAAAAAGGATTAAGCGTTACAGAAGTTTCTATGCTGCTTGGATACTCTTCCATATCGCATTTTTCTACTGCGTTTAAAAAACACACTGGTATTAAGCCTTGTGAATTGTTATTGCATTAAGATTACATTGTAAACTTTATTCTGAGGGAGGCTGTTTTCATTTCAGCATCCGAATGTTGTTATTTGATATAGAACTTCCGATTCATCTCTCATCAGAAAAAAGAAACCTGACAATTGAATGACTTTATCTGTATCGAAATGCGGAAAGCGGGTTACGCTAAATGGAAAATAAATATCCTTCATTTCATTATGACATATTAATGACAGCCATCTTTTTTTGTGCAGATACTTTTGCAGCCATAAAATAAAAAGATGAAGAAAATGATCAAAACTTTTTTTGCAGCAGCTGCAATATTTAATTTCTCTGCTGTGTTTGCACAGCAGGATAGCGTTAAAGTGAAAGACCTGAATGAAGTAATTATAACCGGACAATATGCTCCACAAACTTTAAAAAAATCTGTTTACCAGGTAAGGGTAATCAATAACGAACGCATTAAAGAAAGTGGCGCTACCAATGTGCAACAGGTACTTAATAATCAAATAGGCTTCAGGTTTTCTAACGATAATACTATCGGAACGGCAGATGTTCAGTTAATGGGCATGAGTGGCCGTAATGTAAAAATTTTATTGGACGGCGTTCCTATGATAGACAGGAATGATACCCGTGAAAGCCTTAACCAGGTTGACATCAACAGTATTGAACGTATTGAAATTGTAGAGGGCCCTATGTCAGTTTCCTATGGATCCGATGCACTGGCAGGTGTGATCAACATCATCACTAAAAAACTTACGAAAGATAATCTTTCAATAACTGCAAGAGTGCAGGAAGAAACTGCAGGATCAGAATATCATGCGTTCAACTATAAGGGAGTTCATCAGCAAAACCTTACAATCAATTACAAAAAAAATAACTGGGGATTTGCTGCAGCTGGCACACATAACGATTTTGGCGGTTTTGGCGGCGATATTTATGGGAGAGATAAAGATTGGCTACCTAAAGAACAGTGGATGGGCAATGCAAAAATCAGTTACGCCAAAGGGCCGCTGAATGTATACTACCGGATTGACGGGTTGAATGAAGAGATAAACAGTCGTGGAGAAATAAATTATCTTAACAATAAAGCAATAGATCAGCAATATATAACTGACAGGTTTACGCATCAACTACAGGGAGCTTACACTTTTAACAGCAGGCTACAAATGGCCACTATATTGGGTTATACTGATTATAAAAGAAAAACAAAGACTACCCTACATGATTTTGAAAAAGGTACAGATGAACTTACAACAGGCGAAGGTGAACAGGATCTTTCAAAATTCAACAGTCTTGTTTTTAGAACAACAGTACAATATAAATTAAGCAATAAATTTTCTTTACAGCCGGGTATCGACATTAACAGGGAAGCGGCAACTGGAGAACGGATTTTAGCAAACCCGGTAATTACTGATTATGCTGCATTCATATCAGCAGAAATAACTCCAACACCAAAAATCAATATCCGCCCCGGATTACGTTTCATAAAAAACTCGGTTTATGATGCGCCGCCGGTTATTCCATCAATCAATACCAAATTCGTTTTAAGCAAACAGCTTGACCTGAGAGTGGCTTATGCCTATGGCTTCCGTTCGCCTGCATTAAGAGAATTGTATTTTCATTTTGTAGATGCCAATCATAATATTGTTGGTAACCCTGATCTTAAAGCGGAAAACTCAAACAGTTTTAATGCCTCGTTAAACTGGAGTGCTAAAACACAAAATAATATTTCTTATGGCGTTTCATTAGGTGGTTTTTATAATGAGTTTAATAACCAGATTGATTTTGCTTTAGCTTCTGCTGCATCAAACCAGTACACTTACTTCAATGTAAATAAGGCAAAAACCACTGGTGCAACTTTGGAAAACAGGTTTTCGCAAAAGAACCTGGATGCCACACTGGGGTTATCTTATATAGGATTTTACCGCAAACTTTATGATGATAAAGATTACATAAAAGAAGATACCAAAGATTTTTTATGGAGCCCTGAGCTGAATGCTTCAGTAAGCTATCTTGTAACAGCTATTAAAACAAAATTCAACCTGTTTTATAAACTTACTGGCAAAAAACCGCAGTACGTCACCGGAAAAAATGCTGCCAATCAATCTGTTTTATTAATAGCCGAAACAGACGCCTATCATCTGGCTGACTTTACATTTAACACAACAGTTAATAAATATGTATCAGTTACAGCAGGTGTTAAAAACATCTTTGATGTTACAGATATAAATAACAACGCAACCAATACCGGCAGCATTCATAATGCTGGCAGCACAGTTGCCATTGGTTATGGCCGTTCTTATTTTGTTGGCCTTAATCTTCAATGGAACAAAAAATAAAATCATCAATTAAAAAATAAATCATGATACGCTCATATAAAATAATGTCAACTGCAATTATTGCACTTGTTTTTACAGCATGTAAAAAAGATGTTGACCCAATCTTTCTTCCTTCTGCCGGCTCACAGATACAGCTAACTGGAATAGCCGGTACTGAATCAGGTTCCGTTGCTGGTAATTCTGTTTACCTCGATCTGTCTGGCGACAGGGAAACTCCTGTTTTACGTTCGGGCTGGGATCTTGGTTTTTATTGCGGCAACGATTTCAGGGTTATTTTAAATAACGGTTCAATAGCTGGCGCAAAAGTGCTTTTGCAAAATAATTTAGCTGATGTAGGTGCTGCTGATACCATTGGGTTATCCTTAACAACAAGTCAGTTTAATCCTTTACCCGAGCATTTGGCCTATTTCGATGATATAGCTGGTGACTTAAGTAAAACAGTTATACCTGCCGTATCTGCAACCGATACAGATAACAAAGTAATTATTTTAAACCGTGGTACCGGCGGCGGCATAGCTGCAAGGCCGTGGGTTAAACTAAGGGTTCTGCGTAATACCAGCGGAGGCTATACCTTACAGTACGCCGGCATACAGGAAACAACATTTAAAACCATCCAGGTTGCTAAAGATGCGTCTTACCATTTTAAATTTATCAACTTCGAAAATGGTATTACAGATGCTCAACCACAAAAGGAAAAATGGGATATTGTCTGGAGTTATTCTGTTTTTGAAACCAATTTTGGTGCAGGCCCGGCTCCTTATAATTTTTCAGACCTGATTTCAGTAAATTATTTATCAGGTGTAACTGTGGCTGCTAAAATATATACTGATGCAGCAACAGCTACTGCAGCTTTTAATGCATATAACAGAGATAGTATAACCAATAATACCACATTAGTCACAGGCCGCTGGTCTATTGGCAGTAGCTGGAGAAGTACGCAACCTGCAACAGGCGCCAGGACCGACAGGTTTTACATAATAAAAGATCCCGCAGGCAATTATTACAAACTCAGGTGCCTGGATATGGGCGTAAATGATGGCGGAACCAGGGGAATGCCTAAGTTCTCTTATAACCTTATCAATTAATACTTTTCTTAATAATGTAAAAGCTGTTCCTGTTAAAAGGAGCAGCTTTTCCTTTTTGCGTAAATAACGTTACCAATTATGTAAACCGGTTGTTACACTTTGCATTTGCTTTGCATCAAATTAAAAATTATGATAAAAAGAACAATCAGCCTGGCATTTTTAGCATTAGCAATTAATACAGCAACGGCACAAACACCCGATAAAAACATCAATAACCTTTGTGGGTGTTTTGATGTAGAATTTAAATACGCCGAAACATTTTCACCCAATGAGAATTATAAGTTCCACGAAAGGGAAACCATTAGCGGAGGGCTTGAACTGGTTTTTCCCGTTGAGGCAAGCGACAAAAAAATTGTATTACAGCATTTACTGGTAATCACCGATAAGGTAATTATTAAACACTGGCGTGAAGACTGGACTTATGAAAACCCAATTATCTGGAAATATCAAGGTGATAAAACCTGGAAAAAGGAAATTCAAAAACCCGAAGCTGTTAAAGGCAAATGGACACAATCTATTTGGGAAGTAAGTGATGAGCCTCGTTACCAGGGCACCAGCGAGTGGGTAAATGTAAACGGACAAAATATCTGGCAAAGCACTACCGATGCTCCATTGCCCCGCCGGGAATATTCAAAAAGAAGTGATTATAATTTATTGAACAGGACCAACCGCATCATTATTACAGATACCGGTTATCTGCACGACCAGGATAATAGAAAGATCATCAAAGAAAATAGCAGCGAAAACCTATTGGTAGAAGAAAAAGGCATGAACAGGTATAAAAAGCTTGATGAGACTACCTGTAATGCAGCTAAGGTTTGGTGGGAGAAAAATAAAATTTACTGGGAAAAAGTAAGAGCTATCTGGGAAGAAAAGATTGCCAACATTTCAACTATTAAATTAGAAACTAAAGTAAATGACAAAGTACTGCATGAATATCTGATGGCTCAGGCAAAAGAATATGGAGAGGGTAAGAT
>JBATAS010000081.1:0-2891 GCA_049661965.1 Ferruginibacter sp.
CCTTCAGCAATAAACAGGTTAGTTTCATCTCTGAATTTTTTGTGCAGTAAACTTTGAATATATTTGGTATGTGTTTTGCTTAACATAGTCGCTTTAAAAATTTTATGCAGGATAATCCATTACGTAAATACAACCCTTTACAGCAGATGAAATATTTAATTTTCATTTGCTTATTTGTTGGCTCCTGCACTATTCCCAAAAAATATCAAAAAGGCAAGCCTTTTATCACCAAAAATAATATCGAAGTTAAGGGAGGAAAATTTAGTAAAGAAGAAAGGGCAACTTTAAAACAAAGGTTAAATGCACAACTTGACGACAGCAGCAGGATAAGGGTGGTAGATAAATATTTTATACGGCATGTTATAATAAGCCCGCCGGCGTTCGACAGTAATTCAGCTCTGAAATCTACACGTAATATGGAAACCTCTATGTTGCACCTGGGCTATTACAAAGCAGAAGCTGGTTATACAGCAGATACAATACAGGTTGAAAACCAGCAGCGGGTGCATGTTAACTATTCAGTGGAGGTTAATAAGCCCACATTAATTGATACTTTAATTTATATTTTACGCAAACCTGATCTGCAGCAGTTAGCCATGCAGAATATAGATAAAAGTTTAATAAAAAAAGGAGAGCCGGTAACTAAAGCTGCTGTGTTGGGCGAATTAAACAGGCTGGTTGATATCTATCGCAATAACGGTTATTATAAATTCAGTACCGAGGAACTGGTTATGCGTGGAGATACCACAGTAGCTGCATTAACTACCATTACTGATGATATATTTGAACAACTGCAATTATTAGCCGAAGCTCAGCAGGCCAGGGATTCTCCTACCATTAAACTGGCTGTTGTACTGAACCCTCCTGCCGACAGCACTAAATTAAAGCAGTACTACATCAACAATATTTACATTTTACCTGATTATAAAAATGGCGACAGTTATACCGACAGCAGTTTAACAACAAGATACCTGTCAAGAAAACGCTGCGACACCTGTAAGCCTGATACCAATTTTATCATCAGGTATCACAAAAATTTATTCAGGCCCAGGTTCCTGGTAAGGAATATGTTTTTACGAAAAGGGAATTTATATAATCAGACTGATTTTTATAAATCTTTAAACAGTTTCGCAAGGGCAGGCGTATGGCAAAGCACAAACCTGCAGATTGAAGAAGTACAAAGCACCGACAGCCTGCATAAAATTGATTTGATTGCCCAGTTAATACCGGGAAAACAATATGGCTATGAAGCGGCTATTGAAGCCAGTTACTCTGCATCGAGTAATACAAACAGTGTTACGGCTGCCAATGCCGGTAACCTGCTTGGACTGTCGGGGAATATTTCTTTTATTAACCGCAACCTTCGAAAAGAAGGAATAAAAATGACCAACTCACTGTTGGCTGGTGTAGAATTCAATTTCAGATCTGACAGTAACAATACTAAAAATCTAATCAACTCAAATGAAATAAGTTATACCAATAACATTTCATTTCCACGTTTGCTCTTTCCCTTTGCAACATTTAATTCACGCCGGCAATTTACCACTACTGAATCTTTTATCAATACAAAACTGTCTTATATCAACCGTATCAATTTATTTAATTTACAGTCTTTCAATTTTGCTGTTGGTTATTCGGCCACTACCGCAAAAAATCACCAGTGGATATTTAAACCACTGAACTTTGAATTTGCCCGGCTATATAACGAAACAGACAGTTTTAAAAAAACACTGGCCGACAATCCCTTTCTTCGATATTCATTTAACACAGCACTGGTAGCGGGATCCAGCCTGGGATACCGGTATAATAAAATAAACCCTAAGCATACCAACAGGCAACACAGCGTAAAGGCAAATTTTGAAGAGTCGGGGTTACTATGGGGCAGATTTGGTCTTTTTAAACAATACATGAGGGAGTTTATTAAGATTGATGCTGAATATATTTTTTCAACCAGCCGGCCTAAATCTGCTTTTGTTTTCAGAATATTTGCCGGCGTTGGCTTTGCGTATAACAGAGACACTACACTGCCATTTTTTAAACAATACTATGGTGGCGGCAGTAACAGCATGAGAGGTTGGCCGGTAAGAGGGATTGGCCGGGGATCGCAGCCGTTGTCACCTTATGGATCTACAACATTTAATGACCGCACCGGCGATCTGCAATTGGAAACGAATCTTGAATACCGATACACCATTGCCCAAATCATTCCTAATTCACTTGTATTAAGAGGAGCATTATTTATGGATATAGGTAATGTGTGGAATTTAAGAAATACTAAACCCAGTGGCGACTTAGACAGTACTCAGTTTAAATTTAAAAACCTGTATAAACAACTGGGCGTAGCCATAGGCACAGGTTTCCGGCTCGACTTTAATTATTTTATTGTAAGATTCGACTTTGGATTCCGGTTTAAACGCCCTGATATAAGTAAGAATGATGGATGGCAGATACCTGATATCAATTTCAATAATCTGTTCAGACGTGGAGAGCAACTACCCGACCCTAACGATCCTACAAAAACTTATAATGATAATCGTTATAAAAAATGGCGTTACGAAAATTATAATTTAACAATCGGGATAAGTTATCCTTTCTAAAAAACGCAGTTCATTCGTCATTGAGTCATTGACTAAGCATTTTCTCAAAATCCTCCATATCAACAGCATCTTCAATTTTAAATTCACCAATTCTGGTGCGGCATAAACTACTGAGATAACCACCACAACCTAATGAAGCCCCGTAATCATTTGCCAGGCTGCGTATATATGTTCCGGTTGAGCAAATCACTTTAAAATGTACAACGGGTAAATCTATTGCTGTTAGCTCGAACGATTTAATATTGATACTTCGTGGCTTTAATTCCACATCTTCTCCCCTACGGGCAAGCTCAT
>JBATAS010000082.1:0-19199 GCA_049661965.1 Ferruginibacter sp.
TAAACGAGGTGCGGTACCGGTAAACTTTGTTACATCATCCTATGCTTATTATAGCAACCCATATGCAAACCTGGCATCAACTGCCGGGGGATCGGTTATCAGTTTGTATTATACCGATGTGGAGAAAGCCATAAAAAAAACTGAATGGTCTGAGAATTATCTTTTTAAATATACGGCTTCCAGTATCCGTATCAACGAATCGTTTCCGGTAAAACTGGGAGGTAGTATACTTTTAAGCGGCACGCTCGATAAAGGCGATAACCTGGAATTGTTTTATGGCAACAATAAGTTAACTGCAAAATCGGTGAACTATTTTTTACCTGCAGAAGCTAATTGCGATGATGCAACATATAAAAAGATGCAACTGCTGAAAGCTTACGATTCAATAATGCAGGGGTATTTTAATTATAACTACAATTATAACTGGCAAAACATGCTGATCTTCGGACTTACAGAAAAAGTAGTTACTCCGCAAACCTCTTACTTAGTATTGGAACGGATAGAAGACTATATCAAATATAAAATTGCGCCACCAAAAGAACTGGAAGAGCAATGTGCAGAACTTAATTACGTGTATAAACCAGAGTATAAAATAATAGCGCTTAAGGAGTTTACAGAGCAGGATGCATTGGCTGAGGTTGTAAAAGATTTTAATAAAAGGATAAACTGGTGGAGCCATAATGAGCCACTGGTAGATTTGAAGAGACCGGCACCTGATTTAAAAAATACTGCAGATGCAGTAAAGCCAGCTGATGGGCAGCAGAAAGGTTATGCTGTGCAAACGAACACAGTTATGCAAACCAATTTTTCTACAGGAACCGCCGGTAATTTGCAGGAAGTTGTTGTTACCAGTGCATTTGGAATTAAGCGTACAGCCAGGAGCACTGCCTCCAGTGTTCAAAATTTATCCGGCGAACAGGTAAATACAATCCGCCAGATAAATATTAATAATGCATTGGCGGGTAAAGTGGCGGGGGCACAGGTACGCAGCCAATCCATTGCCAAGTTGGGTGCCGAAACCAGGATAAGGCTAAGAGGCGAAAACGGATTTGGTGTAGGAGCCGGTGCCATATATGTTGTTGATGGTAATATTATGGCAGAGGGGGCAGATATTAATCCGGATGATGTGGAAGATTATTCTGTTTTACAGGGGCCTGCTGCTGCCGCTTTATTTGGCCCCGATGGCAGTAATGGCGCTATTGTAATGACAACCAAAAAAGCCAGGCGAGGGTATCCACGGCAATATTTAGTATGGAGCGAATACAAATTGAGCAGCTGTGAAGACGAATATTATTTGCAGGAAATGAAAAATGCCGCGGATTATGAACTTTTAGAGATTTATCAAAAACTGGAGAATCAAAATGAAATGGATGTTGGTTTTTATTTTGAAATGGCGAACTTCTTTTTTGAAAAAGGAAAAACAGATAAAGCTCAGGAGCTGATGTACAATGCTATTGAACTTTGCCGGGGTACAACTGAAGGGTTAAAACTGGCAGCATACCTCTATGAAAAATGGAAATGGTTTGATAAAGCCATAGCCGTATATAAAGGTATTCTAAGTAGTAATGAAAATAACCTGCTGGTAAAAAGAGACCTGGCACTGGCATATTTTCAACATAAAGAATTTGATGCTGCTGTTAAAACGTACTATTCAATAATTACGGCTGCGGATGAAAATGGGCATTACGGTTATATAAAAGAAAATGCGCTGATGGAAATGAATACCATTCTGCTGCTGCATAAAAATGAATTTGATGTATCCTATATTAATCCAAATCTTATTAAAGTGTTACCGGTTGATTTGCGTATCAGCGTTGAGAGTAATTATCCTTCTTCGGCCAATACCCAGATAATAGAACCGGGTAATGTTATCTGTAATGATAAAAACCTGCTTACTGTTAATGGTGGCCGTTTTACAGGTAAAGATAATGACAACATCAGTTACGGATTGAGTGAATATTCCATTAAAAATGCGGTAAAGGGCAGGTATCGCATAAAAGTTGATGCCCGTAATTATTATTCGTTTGCATCAACGGTACCGATGTACGTTCGTGTTATTGCGTTCAAAAATTTTCAGCAGGCGAATATGGAAATGGAGATAAAAATATTTGATTTGGATAACCAGTATGGGGTTGTTGAGTTAGACGATGTTAAGTGGTAGTACAAATCCCTTTGAAAATGAAACTCCGGTATTCTTACCGGAGTTTTTTATTTTGCATGAGTTACCTCATCAGCCTCTGGCATAATTATTCTATTTTTACCGGAATAAAATAATACCATGCCATCAACTCTTGATAAGATAAAAGAACTGTTTTCTTCATTTTCAAAAGCTGAAATTACAGCCATTGACAAACTGCCACAGGCCGGTAGTGAGCGGCATTATTACCGTATTCACACAGCAGATAAAACATTTATTGCTACCTATGGCGCCAACCTGAAAGAGAATGAAACCTTTATCTATTTTTCAGATCATTTTAAAGAAAAAAAATTAGCGATACCGCAGATCTTTCGTATCAATGCCGATAAGAATATTTATATACAGGAAGATTTTGGAACTGTTTCTCTCTTAAACAGGCTCGAAGAGTCGGGCTTTACTGATGATATTTATAACCTGTATAAAAAAAGTCTGCAACAATTGGCAGCGTTGCAGGTTAAAGGCCACGAAGGCCTGGATTATAACCGGTGCCTGACCAATACAGTATTTGGTAAGCAGGCTATCATGGCTGATCTGTTATACTTTAAATATTATTTCCTGGATGCATTACGCAGGCCTTACGACAAACAAAAACTGATTGATGATTTTGAAGCGTTGAGCAATTACCTGTCGCATTCAGAATACCGGTTTTTTATGTTTCGGGATTTTCAAAGCCGTAATATAATGGTTGGGCACGACGGGGCAGTTAATTTTATAGATTACCAGGGCGGCATGCAGGGAGCACCGCAATATGATGTTGCTTCTCTGTTATGGCAAGCCAGGGCTAACCTGCCCGACGAATGGAAAAAGAATTTGCTGGAAGATTATATGGAGGCTTTTGAAAAGACTTCGGGCCAGTTAATAAATAAAGATGCATTCCGCAGTCAGTATAACGGATATGTATTGATACGGTTATTGCAGGTGCTGGGCGCTTATGGGTTCAGGGGATTATTTGAACGTAAAGCACATTTCTTAACCAGCATTCCGTTGGCTTTGCAAAACCTGCAATGGTTTGTAACCAATCAAAATACCGGAATATCTGTTCCGGAGTTTAAGAGAGTGCTGGAAATATGTATCAGCAATGAAGTTATTCAGGAGTTTACACCCGTAAGGGCAACTGCAGAAACACCGTTGACGGTAAAAATTCAAAGCTTCTCTTATTTAAAAAATGGTTACCCGAAAGATGAAACAAAAAACGGCGGTGGTTATGTTTTTGATTGTCGTGGTATTTTAAACCCCGGCAGGGTAGAAGTTTATAAAACACAATCAGGGCAGGATAAACCCGTGAAAGATTACCTGGAGCAACAAACTAAAATGCCGGAATTTTTAAATAACGTGTATAATATTGTTGACATTTCGGTAGAGGATTATATTAAACGTGGCTTTGAAAGTCTGATGATTAATTTTGGCTGTACCGGCGGACAGCATCGCAGTGTGTATGCTGCAAACGCTGTGGCCAGGCATCTTAAAAACAAGTTTGGTGTAAAGACAGAGGTCAATCATCTTAACAAAGAAAACTGGGTACAATGAAAGCAATGATTTTTGCGGCAGGACTTGGTACAAGATTTAAACCATGGACAGATACTCATCCTAAGGCTTTAGCCATGGTGAATGATAAATCATTGTTGCAACGAAATATTGAATATTTACAGCAGTACAATATAAAAGATGTTGTAGTAAATGTTCATCATTTTGCTGATCAGATTATGGAAGCTGTAGAAAAAAATAATGGCTGGGGAAGCAATGTGGTGATCAGTGATGAAACAAATGAAGTATTAGAAACCGGTGGCGGTCTGTTAAAAGCAAAAGAACTTTTGCAAGGCAACGAACCCTTTATAACACTCAACGCCGATTTTTTAACCGATCTGGATATTGGTAAACTGATTGAATTTCACAAAGACAGGAAAGATTTGATCTCTTTTGGAATAACCGATAGAAAAACTTCCCGGAATTTTTTATTTGATGAAGAATACCGGCTTTGCGGCTGGCGCAACAACAGTACCGGTGAAGAAAAGATAGTCATCCCAAAAAATGATCTGAAGGAGATGGCCTACAGTTGCGTGGTTGTTTTTGAACCAGCTGTGTTTGAATTGATTTCGCAGCGTGGCAAGTTTTCTCTGGTAGAAACTTATCTCAGCCTGGCTTCCAGCTATCCCATTTATGGTTACAATCACAGCGGCGATAAACTGGTTGATGTAGGCAAGCCCGAAAGTGTTGCCATTGCAGAAAAAATGTTTGCATAATAAATGCCTCTTTAACAAGAAGCATTTATCAAAAAAGATTTTTAAAATTATTCTTTCTCAAACAAATCTTTCTTCTCCACTACTTTTACTTTTTTACCAACCTTTAATGTTTTACTCACTAAATCATATGGTCCGGTAACAACCATATCTCCTTCTTTCAGTCCTTCGGTAATTTCAATATTGTTTATGTCCTGAATATCGGTCTTCACTTTTGCCTTACTTACTTTTCCATCTTTATCAATTACAAAGGCAACCACTTCCAGGTCGTCAACAAGTGATGAAGATTGCTTTACATCCGATTCGTCTTTTTTCTTTATATCAGTTTTGGTACTATCGTTTTTATCACGGGTAGTAACCGCATTGATGGGAACGCTTAAAACATTTTCATGTGTTTTTGTTTGTATGTCGGCATTGGCACTCATCCCCGGGCGGAAAGGAAATGAACCTTTACCAATCAGATCCATATAACTGGAAGGCACCAAACGGATATACACTTTGTATTGCGTAACATCATTTGAGGTATTGGCCAGTGCGTTAACAGAAGCAGCACCATTATTACTGCTGGCAATTTGTGTAACCACACCTTTAAATTTGCGGTCGCTGTAGGCATCCACTTCTATCAAAGCACTGTCGCCCAG
Organism: Ferruginibacter sp.; assembly: GCA_049661965.1. Lineage (GTDB taxonomy): Bacteria > Bacteroidota > Bacteroidia > Chitinophagales > Chitinophagaceae > Ferruginibacter. The sequence goes on from JBATAS010000082.1 coordinate 5,076, forward strand.
TTTTACTTTGGGGATATCATTTTCACCCACATCAACCCGTACTTCAATCTTGTTCATGTCGGCTATCCGTAACATTTCGGTACCTACATTAAAACTGTTACCGGCTACTTTCTCACCTTTTTTTACACTCAATAAACTTACCACACCATCCATCGGCGCTACAATTTGAGTCCTGCTTAAATCGGTATTTGCTTTGGCCAGATTTTCTTTTGCGCTTTGTACACTGGCTTGTCCGCCCCTGATGCCCTGCAAAGCAGCATTATAATTTGCTTTTGCACTTTTTAAATTTGCTTCGGCCACATTGAATTCGTTGCGGCTTATCACTTTATCATCAAACAATTTCTTTTGCATATCAAAAGTACGCTGAGCCTGTTCCATCTGTGCTTTCAAAGCATCAATAGCAGCCTGCGAATTGGCAACCTGTGCCTGGCTTTGCGTAACGCCACTGGCCGCCTGGTTGCGTTGTATATTATATACGTCGGCATAAATACGTGCAAGCAACTGCCCCTTTTTAACAGTGTCGCCTTCCTGAACAGTTAACTCAGTAATCTCTCCCGAAATATCCGGACTTATCTTTACTTCTATCTCCGGGTATATTTTACCACTGGCATTCACTATTTCGGTAATGGTACGTTTCTGTACTTTTTCGGCGGTAACTTTTAAGCCTTCATCTTTTCCAAAAGCACCTGTTTTGGAAAGTACCACTAACAGTACTACCAAAACTCCCAAACTTATTAATATCCATTTAAGCGATTTACTCATTGCGTTTTATTTTTTTTGAGCCCCGCCAATTAACTTTATTCAGTTTCATTGGCGTCGCACTCTTGTACTATAAATGTTAACCAGGCATGGGGTTTATAATTTTAATCCCTGTCCTTTATAAAATTCCAGAACTTTCATCTTAAAAACATAATCAAAGTGGTTCAGGACATTTTGCAATTTGGCTCTGAAGAGATTATTCTGATTGGTGATCAATTCAAATGTACTCATCATACCTACATCATATCTTTTCTGTGCAAAATTCAAAGTACGGTCCGCAGTTTCCAAAGTTTTTTTACCGGCATTATAGGTTTCAAGCGCCACCATTGCAGCATTGTAAGCCTGGTAAATATTCTGTTTTAAAGTCTGGTTATCCAGGTCTTTTTGTAACTCCTGATTCCTGATACCGATCCTGCTTCTTTCGTAATTGGTTTTAGCCTGGTATCCGTTAAAGATCGGTACACTAAGGGTTAATCCTATCGATTGATTAAAGTTTTGATTCAGTTGCGAAAAGAAAGGTTGCTTACTGTACTTGTAATCAGGAAACGGGTCTAATCTAAACACATTATAATCAACTGCATTAACAGTTACTTTTCCAATTGGAGGATTAATGAGTGTTGAGCCTGTTACTTCCTGCGAACGGCTGTTATATCTTGACCCCAAACTACCAAATATCGAAATGGTTGGATACATTCTTCCTTTCGCTGCCGCCGCAGTTTTTTCAGCAGCTTTTATTTTATAGTCATTGAATTTTTGCTGGGGCATATTTGCAATAGCCAGCGCATATACATTTTCGGGTTGCAAATCAGCAATATCATCAACTGGTATTTTATCAACCGGAGGTGTTTCAATTTCAAAAGCTGTAGCAGCATCTAATGCCATGTACGCTTTTAAGTTCAATATATTCTGAGCAAGCATACCTTTTGCACTGATCACCGATGAACTGTCCCTGGCAACCTGTGCTTCAAGTTCGGCTGCATTCAGTTCGGGTAAAGAGCCGGCATCAACCAATTTTCGGGTATTACTCAATTGAGCCTGCGATTGCTGCAATTGAACACGAGCAATATTTTCCTGTTCAAGCGCTAATAAAATCTGCAGGTAAGAATTGGCCACGGTCAGTGCTATATCGTTCTTTAACTTATCAACGTTGGCCTTTGCGGCCTGTACTTCCCATTCGTTAGCTGCAACGGTATTTCGCTTGCTGAACCAGTTAAAAATATCTGCACTGCTTTGCAGTTGCACATTAGCCGACAAATAACTTTGTGTGATAAGACTGAACGTTGTCGGATCCTGGTTTCGGCCATTTGCAAAAGCCGGACCTCCGCTGAAATTAAGATTGGGTAACTGCCCCAACTTGCTTTGCTTTAATTGCAGTTCGGCCGTATTAGTCTGTAATTCGGTTTGTTTTACCGAAATATTATTAGCCATGGCATATTCTATACATTTCAGCAACCCCCATTTTTCCTGGGCCTTTGCCGAAACTGTGATAACCAATAAAGCTATAAGTGTTAAAAATTTATAACGCATGAGGCAAAAATAATTCATCTGTAATTAAAAGCCATAAAACTATTATACAAGCGGTAAAGCTGTTTTTTAGTATTTTGAGGCCTTGTTCAATATGATTTATCAACTACTAAGCATCCAAAAGCCTCACATATAGCCAAATCATCCGGCGCTTCCTGTTTGAGCCATTAAATCCCCTTTTTTTATTAAAGAAAGTTTTGGGATAAACAGGTTTGCATATTAACCCGGGTCCGCAACTGTAAAATATATAAAGACTGATTGCAGAAATTTATTACTTGTGTATTGGTATCAGTTTTACTGATCTTTTTTCTTGCGATGTAAGACAAAATAGATTAAAATAAATGCTGCCAGTACTGCCACTCCCGTTAATGCTGCCTTGGGGTCAGCAATGGTTATGCTGCAAGCAACAAACAAATAAGCCGCAATAAATATCACCGGCATCAACGGAAATAATTTCATTTTATAAATTCCGGTTCCATCAAGGTGTTTGGTTTTTTTGCGAAACCAGAAGATGGTAGCTGCACTCAGTATCATCCCAAAACTATCTAAGAAGATGGTAAAGGTTAATAATTTTTCAAACTCCTGCGAAAAATAAAGAATGATAATACATAAGGCAGAAAAAACAGTTAATGAAAAAGTTATCACATTCGATTTTTCATTAAGCTTCGCAAAAATTTTAGGGAGGCTTCCGTCTTCACCCATCGCAAACATAACACGTGGATTACTCAACAATGAGCCATTTACATAAGCCAGCACACCTAAAAACAGTAAAGCTGAGAAAGCAGATGCTCCGCCGTTTCCAAATATCCGGTCAATAACTACATAAGCAATTTCACGTTCGCCTTTCATCTGGTTAAAGCCAACAATATTAAAATAACTCAGGTTAACCAGCATGTATAGCCCGATAATAATTAAGATACCGATGAAAACAGCTCTTGGAATATTTTTTGCCGGATTCTGTACATCGTTTCCAAAATTGATGGTTTGCTGATAACCGCCATAGGTAAAGGATACAGCGATCAGGCTTACACCTAAACTTTTTACCCAGTCAATCCATGTAAAGGACTGGTCAGGTACAACAACAGCTTTTGCAGCATCATCAACAGCATATTTATCCGGGAAAAATAATCCAGATATTAAAACGATCACCATGGTGATCTTTATCATCATTAAAATATTCTGTGCGGTAGAACTGGTTTTTAATCCTCTTAAATTAACCAGGTAAAAAACAAAGATGGCGGCGGAACTCACAAGTGCTTTATCAATATCTGTCCAGTTGCCGGGGAATAGTTTTAATAAATAACCACTGCCAATCAATGCAACGCCACTTATACTGGCCGCATTACTTACTAATATGATACAGTTGATGGCAAAGGCAATACTTGGATGATAGGCTTTGGCAAAAACTTTGTAATAGCCGCCGGTAACGGGATAGCGGCTGCCAATTTCGGCATAGGTGAGAGCACCACAGAGTGCAACCAAACCGCCAATGGCCCAGGCACTGAAATAAACAGATGGATCAATGGCATCTTTGGCACTGGTGGCTGCTGTTCTGAAAATGCCCATACCAATCACAAAGCCAATCACAATCATGGTGAGGGAGAACAGGTTGAGTTTTGCAGTTTTTGGTATCATCATTTGAAGATAATGATATTTTATATGCAGCGTTGCGTAGGATTGATAAATGTTAGTCGTATGTATGACCATAGTCATACAATTATCAAACCCGTCACTTAACTTTGCAGTCATGTTTAAGCCGGTTACAGCTTCCATATTGTTAATAGCCTTTATTGCACAAACCTTTACCGGGCCATTTATCTGGCTCGATTATATGGCCAACACTGCCGCCTATGCCCAAAACTGTATAAACAAGGCCAAACCTAAAATGCATTGTAACGGTCAGTGCCAGGCTATGAAGAAGATTCAGGAAGAAGAAAAAAAGGACCAACAAAACAGTGAACGTAAATCTGAAAGTAAAACACAGGTACTTTCTTCAAAATCTTTCTACGCAATCATTCCAGCAGGAATTGCCATATTATCTAAAATTAAAAAGTCATTTTCAGCTTCCGACGGCGATTCTATCGATCGCTCCTTCGACATTTTTCATCCTCCGCAGGTTTAGTCTGGTTTTTAATTCTCTTAATTTATTTATCAAAAAATCAAACTAATCAGTTATGAAAAAGTCATTTCTGGCACTTGTATTGCCAGCCCTGTTCGCTATGTCAATAATATTCGTATCATGTACAAAAGAAGATGCAGTACAAACCGATCCAACACAAAACTTAACAATGCAGGCCGAAGGTTTTGCAACCGGTGCTGCTGTTAAAGTGGTACTCTACTCAAAGGAGTTAACTGTTTTTGCCGGCTACAATAAATTTTATATCGCCCTCTACGATTCAGCTTCGGGCAAAAGAATTACCAATGCAAATATCCAGATCATGCCAATGATGGATATGGGAATGATGATGCATTCGGCTCCTTATGAAAATCCGCAATCAGCTAATGCGGTTGATCAGTTGTTCCCTGTCAATGCAGTTTTCATCATGTCTTCAATGGCTGGTTCGTGGACACTGAAAGTAACTGTTCAGGTTCCGGAATCGGGTAAGACAGGCGTTATTACTATTCCGCTTACAGTAGTTGAACCAACAAGAGCTAAAGTAAAATCATTTACCGCTGCACATAATGGTGAAAATTATTTTGTGTCGTTGATTGAGCCTTCAACTTTTAAAGTTGGAATCAATGATATGGAAATAGCCATCTACAAAAGAGCTTCTATGATGAGCTTCCCTGCAGATAGCAGCCTTTCTGTAGTACTGACTCCCGAAATGCCCACTATGGGCCATGGCTCACCAAATAATATAAACCCGGTGCATACCGGAAACGGACATTACAAGGGAAAAGTAAACTTCACCATGACAGGGATGTGGTATCTCAATCTTGATTTTATGTCGGGTGCGGCAGTGGCAGACAGTACGCAGTTTTTTGAAGTTCAATTTTAGTTTTTAATACCGGGCTGTTTTACAATTGTCTGGTTTAAAATTTTCAGTATGAAAAAATTATCATTATTTATAGCCGTTGTTTCAGCTTGTGTACCAGTGTTTGCACAGGAAAGTAACTTTGTAACAAACAACGACAGTGCAAAGATCATCAACCTGCAGGAAGTGGTTGTTATTGGCAACAACAAAACTCCGCAGCAACAGTTGGTAAATTTTTTTAAAGCCAATAATGCCGCCACGCTCGAAGAAATTATGAGCAGGCTGCCCGAAATATCTTTGATGCGCCGCGGTGCTTACGGAATGGAACCAGCCATCAGGTATTTTAACAGTGGCCAGATAAATGTACAGGTTGACGGAATGCGGATCCACGGTGCCTGTACCGACAGAATGGACCCGGCAACAATTTATATTGAACCCGTTAATCTTAAAAGTCTGGAAGTGCAAACTGCAAACAGCGGGTTTATGAATGGTTCATCCATAGGTGGCACAGTTAATATGAAAATGGCCGAGCCGGATTTTTCATATCCCCAAAAAATAACAGGAATTTTAAACAGTGGCTATCAATCTGCAACCAAAAGTTTTTACGAATCGCTGCGGCTGAATTATTCAACCGGCAAATGGGCATTCCTGGCAAGTGGTACTTATCGTAATAGTAAAAGTTATCGTTCCGGTGGTGGTGATATTATTCCGTTTTCGCAATACCGAAAAGTAAACTATGCTCTTTCGGCTAAGTATCAACTTAATAAAACATCTTTTTTTAAAGCAGATGTTTTGGCCGATGATGGATGGAATATTGGTTACCCGGCGTTGCCTATGGATGTTGGATATGCAGCTGCAAGAATTTATTCGCTGAGTTTTAACAAAGAGGATAACACAGAGCGGATATATAAATGGCAGACAAAAATTTACGCCAATACCATCAGGCATTTTATGGATGGCAGTAAACGGCCTTATGTTCCTATACATATGGATATGCCGGGCAGCAGTAAAACTTTTGGTATGTACTCCGAAGCTGAAGTAAAAATAAATCGTAGGCAAAAACTTTTGCTTAGAGCCGATGGCTCGGCAACTTTTTTGAATGCATCTATGACGATGTACCAAAACGGACAAGCACCTATGTATATGTTAACATGGCCCGATAACAGGAGAGATCAGTATGGTATTTCTGCATCATGGTTGTGGCAGCTAGATAGTCTTACGTTGGTACAACTGGCAGGCAGAGCCGATTATTTTTCTTCTCAGTTAACAACCACCGAAGCAAAACAACACGTTGGTATTTTCAGTAACAACTTCAAATCACGGAACGATCTGTTGAAAAACTTGTCGGCCCAGGTTACCAGGAAACTGGGCAGGAAAATTAAACTGACAGCAGGTGCAGGTTATTCTGAAAGGATGCCGACGGCTTCAGAACTTTTCGGGTTTTATTTGTTTAATGCCAGCGATGGGTACGATTATATCGGCAACCCTTATTTAAAGACTGAGCAATCGTTGCAGGCAGACCTCGCTGTTTTATATAGCTGGAAACGAAGCAGGGTACAGCTTAGCGGCTATTATTCCAGCGTGAAAAATTTTATTGCCGGCGACATCAATAGTTCGATGAGCAGCATGACCATTGGCGCAAAAGGCGTAAAGACCTACTATAATATTAATGCGGCAACTGTTGCCGGTGCCGAAGCCAGTGGTTTTTTTAAACCCGTTAATTCTATCGACATTGTTACAACATTCCGATATACAATTGCAAGGGATAAACAAAATGATCCGCTACCTTTTGTATCGCCGCTAAAGAATATTACTTCAATACGTTACCAGCCCAACAGGTTTTCGGCACAGTTGGAAACCGAATCGGCTTTACGGCAAAAACAAGTAAGCAGTAAGTACGGCGAAGATGTTACAGCCGGATATGTTTTACTCCACAGCCGTTTTGGATACTCCGGGACTGTTTTTAAAAATAATTTTGAACTGCAGGCCGGTGTTGAAAATATATTAGATAGAAAATATCATGAGCATCTTGATTGGGGAAATATTTCCCGGCCCGGCAGAAATTTTTATCTGCAACTGAAGCTGGCTATCAACAGCCGCTAAACCTATAAAGGCAGTCGTTATATTTAAAAAAACGACTGCTTTTATTTTTCTACTTTAATCTCCCTACATTTGCAGCGAATTTGGTCCCCGATCTAATCGGGGTTAAAAGGGAAGTCAGTCAAAATCTGACGCTATCCCCGTAGCTGTAAGCTCAATACAAAAGTTCATTCTTTAAGCCACTGTTTTATAAACGACGGGAAGGCGATGAACGAAGAGTAAGCCAGAAGACCTGCCAGGTTCATCAAACATTATTCAAGGCTTTCGGGTGAAAGGCAGGAAATGTAACGGCTCAACAGCTTTTATATCTCTACATTTTTCCAGGAAGCAGTCACAACAAAAATCTTTTTAAAATGAAAAAGAAAATTTTTATTGCGGCTGCTGTTTTATTCAGCAGTCAGGTAATCGCACAGACCGACAGTACAAAAAACTTAGATGAACTGGTGATTACAGCTACTAAGTTTCCCATCAAACAATCGCTAACCGGCAAAGTAGTTACGGTAATTAACAGGGAACAATTAGAACGAAACAGCGGGAAATCGCTGGCTGAAGTTTTAAATACCCAGGCCGGATTGATTATTAACGGCAGTAGCAATATCTTAGGTACCAATCAGGATGTGTATTTACGTGGAGCAGCTGCAGGTAAGACTTTGATCATGCTGGACGGCATTCCCGTTTACGATGCATCGGGCATCAGCGGTGCTTTTGATCTGAACCTGATTAACGCCGACCAGGTAGAAAGGATTGAAATTTTAAAAGGCAGCCAATCAACTTTATACGGCAGCGATGCCATTGCAGGCGTAATCAATATCATCACAAAAAAAGGCGGAGCAAAAAAAATAAATGCCAATGCAAATCTTGCAGCAGGTAATTACAATACTTACAAGGCTTCTGCAGGATTGAACGGAACAGTGCAGCATACAAACTATAATATTCAATACACAAAATTATACAGTAAAGGTTTTTCAACTGCACAAGATCAGACCGGTACTGGTAATTTTGATAAAGATGGGATGGATGAAAATGTTTTCCGTGCAAACATCAACCAGAAAATAAATACTAAACTTTTACTACGGGTAAACAGCCAGTTCAGCAATTATAGAACAGATGCCGATGCCGGGCCGTTTAAAGATGATGTGGATTATTATGTAAAATCAAAGAACAGCCTTGTTGGCATTGGTGCAGATTATACCTTTGGTAAAACTGCACTGCATTTTAATTACAATTACAATACTACCAACAGGTTTTATTTAGATGATTCAACTACCAAAACTAATTTCTCTTACTACAGCGAAGGAAATTATACAGGTAAATCGCATTTTGCTGAACTGTACAGTAATATCGCTGTCACAAAAAATATAGATGTGCTTATTGGTGCTGATTACCGCAACCAACTTACCAATCAGGAATATTTTTCGGTAAGCGCTTTTGGTCCCTATGCATCGCCAACTTTAAATGATGACAGCACTAAAGTAAACCAGTTTGGTGCTTATGCTTCCTTAGTTGTAAAAGATGTAAGCGGCTTTAATGTAGAGCTTGGTGGCCGCTATAATAATTTTAATAAGTATGGTGATGTGTTTACTTTTTCTTTCAATCCTTCCTATGTTTTCAAAAACAATATCAAAATATTTGGAAACATCAGCACTGGCTTTAAAGCACCTTCGTTATACCAGGTGTATTCCGAATATCGGATTCCAACAGGTGAACTCAACCCCGAAAAATCGCTGAGTATTGAAGGAGGGGTTCAGTATCATACTGAAAAAGTGAACCTGCGTGCTGTTTATTTTAGTAGAAATATAAAAGACAATATTGTTTTTGTTGATACCAATACGCCGCCTTATGGTTATTATGCAAATGCAGATAAGCAAAAAGACAAAGGACTTGAATTTGAGGCTAGTGTTGACTTTGGTAAAGTGCAATTGAATGCTAACTACACAAACCTGGATGGAAAAATTGAAACTAAAACGGGTGCAAAAGATACAGTATTCTTTAACCTGTACCGCAGGCCAAGGCAAACTATCAACCTGAATGTGGGTATTGATCTTTGCAAAAACTGGAACATGAATCTTGCTGTACAAAGTATCAGCAAACGCTACGAAGGCCAATACAATGCAGCACCTGTTGAAATGCCGGCTTATTATGTGTGGAATTTGTACAGCACTTATACTATCAGCAAAAACATAAAGGTATTTGTTGATCTGAAAAATATTACCGACGAAAAATATTCGGAAGTGAGAGGTTACAACAGCCGGCGATTTAATTTTATGACTGGTGTACATCTTAATTTATAATTTTACTTTGCCGGGAAGACGGAAAGACGTTTGATTGAAAATTTGTTTTCACCTTCCCGTCTTCCCGGCAAATTTGTATTCGCTACAATGAACAAACACGAGCAAAAATACTGTCCACGTTGCAGCACTGTATTTGAGTGTAAACCCGGCAGCATCAACCAGTGCCAATGCAGCGGTATTCAGTTAACGGTTGAAGAAAGGGTATATATAGAGTCGAAATACGAGGACTGCCTTTGTATAAACTGCCTGAAGGCGTTACAGCAGGAATATTTCATCTTTAAGAAAAAACACATCTTTAAATAAAGTGAAAGGCTGATTTTATTTTTAGCTGACTATCTTTGCAAGCTAAATTCCTGCTGATGACGTTTGGCAACATTTCATTTAACGAGATACTTACGGTAACTTTTACTTTGTTCGCCGTTATTGATATGGTGGGCAATGTTCCGGTACTGGCATCGCTGCGGGCTAAAATGGGCGGCGAGATACGTTCCATGCAGGCAACACTGGCATCAGGTGCTTTAATGATTTTGTTTTTGCTGATCGGTCAGCAATTCCTGGATATTTTAGGTTTGGATGTTCAGTCGTTTGCTGTAGCTGGTAGTATTGTGATTTTTATTATTGGCCTGGAAATGGTATTGGGCCATGAGTTTTTTAAAGCAGATAATAATCCGAAAAGCGGAAGTGTAGTGCCCATTGCTTTTCCCTTAATTGCGGGCTCTGGTACACTCACAACAGTGATGAGCTTAAAAGCCAATTATGCTGATGTAAATATTTTTATTGGTATCCTCATCAATTGTATTGTCATTTTTGTGGTACTCAAATCTTTAAAATGGATTGAGCGGGTTTTAGGGCCTAATGGTATGATAGTAATCAGAAAATTTTTTGGCGTAATATTGCTCGCCATAGCGGTAAAAATATTCGGCAGTAATTTTTCGCATTTGGGTTCTTAAAATAAATGGCCTCGTAGTACAATGGATAGTATAAGAGTTTCCGAAGCTCCAGATCCAAGTTCGATTCTTGGCGAGGCCACCATTAAAACATGAATCTCTATATAAAAAATATGGTTTGCGACCGCTGCATTATGGTGGTGCGGCAGCAACTTGATGAACAGGGACTGGCATATAAGAATATTCAACTGGGACAGGTTGAACTGGCAGAAGAACCAACTCCGGTAAAACTTGATGCATTCAGACAAACATTATTTACAACCGGCTTTGAGTTACTGGACGATAAAAAAGCCATGCTGGTTGAACAGATAAAAAATACCATCATTTCGCTGGTGCAGGGATACGGCGAAGATGATTTCAATAAAAAACTATCGGCCATACTGGAGGAAAAACTACAGATGGATTATCATTATTTCACCACACTGTTTTCGGCAGTAGAAGGAATTACCATTGAAAAGTATGCCATCTTACAAAGAATTGAAAAAGTAAAGGAGCTGCTGATGTACGATGAACTCAGTCTCAGCGAAATATCGTACCAGCTTGGCTACAGCAGTGTACAACACCTTTCGCAGCAGTTTAAAAAAATAACCGGCCTTACTCCTACTGCGTTCAAACAACTTAAGGAGAATAAAAGAAAACCACTCGACAAGATTTAAAATTTTATACATCTTTCTGGTAATTCTGTAACAACCTTTCCGGGTTTATGAATAAACTTTGTGTTGCAAAACTTAGAGCCATGCAAAAAGTTTACATCAAAGGAATGGTTTGTTTTCGTTGTATTTCAACAGTGAAGGCTGAACTCGAAAGCGTTGGTCTGCAACTGGATGATATCAGTCTTGGAGAGGTAACGCTTTCGGCCGGTACCGGAATTACTGATCTGAATATAATTGAAGAACAGTTAAAACCTTTTGGATTCAGTTTGCTCGAAGATAAAAGAGCGAGGCTGGTAGCGGATGTTAAAAATCTTGTTGCCGAAATTTACGGAGGCGATTTTGATTTTCCGGAGCCGTTTCGTTTTTCAACATATATTTCAGAAAAGCTGCAACGGGATTACGATAACATCAGCGCTTCATTTTCAATCCGTGAGCAGAAAACACTTGAAAAATACATCATTGATTTTCGCATAGAAAAAATAAAAGAATTCCTGGTATATACTCCGCAAACACTGGCCGATATTGCATTTCGCCTTGGCTTCAGCAGTGTGGCACATCTTTCCCGGCAGTTTAAAATGATTACCGGTTTTAATCCATCTTATTTTAAATCTGTACAGGCCGGTAAAATCCAAATCATCAGTGCTGTTCTGTAACCGACAAATTTTATACATTATTCCTTTCATTGTATAACAATCCCGCCGCCATGCTGAAATAACTTTGTGAAAAAGAATTTTATGTCAACAGTTATAAATACATCAGCAAAAAAAGAAACAGTTAAGTCTGTATATAAGAAAGAAATTTATCCGGTACTGGAAATGACCTGTGCGGCCTGTGCTGTAAGTGTAGAGTCCATGATTAAATCGGTGGACGGTGTTAAAGATGCAGGTGTAAATTTTGCCAATGCCGAAGCCTGGGTAGAATTCGATCCGTTGATTGCAACGCCGCAGATGTTTCAGGATACAGTGCGATCAATTGGGTATGATCTTGTAATAGAAAAAGAAAATCAGGAAGAAATAAAAGAAGCTGCACAGCAAAAACAATACGCTGCAGTTAAACATCGAACCATCTGGTCAATCATTTTGTCGCTGCCGGTTGTAATAATCGGGATGTTCTTTATGGATATGCCTTATGGCAATTATATCATGATGGCATTGGCTACGCCGGTTATTTTTTATTTCGGCCGCAGTTTTTTCGTCAATGCATTTAAACAGGCAAAACACCGCAAAGCCAATATGGATACGCTGGTGGCATTGAGCACCGGTATTGCCTGGCTCTTCAGCACATTCAATACGTTCTTTCCCGAATTCTGGCACCAGCGTGGATTACATGCCCATGTTTATTTTGAAGCAGCAGCAGTGGTCATCGCTTTTATTTCGTTGGGTAAGATGCTGGAGGAGAAAGCAAAATCAAATACCTCATCGGCCATAAAAAAATTAATGGGCCTGCAGCCCAAAACAGTAACCTTGGTTTTGGAAGATGATCGAACAGAAGAGATACCTGTAAGCCAGGTTAAGGCAGGATATGTATTGCTGGTGAAGCCTGGTGAAAAAATTCCCGTTGACGGCATGTTAACATCGGGAGAATCTTTTGTTGATGAAAGCATGATCACCGGGGAACCTATGCCGGTTGAAAAAAAGAAAGGTGAAAAAGTTTTTGCAGGAACAATTAACCAGAAAGGAAGTTTTAAGTTCAAGGCAGAAAAAGTTGGTACAGAAACTTTACTGTCGCAGATTATAAAAATGGTGCAGGAAGCACAGGGCAGCAAAGCGCCGGTGCAAAAACTGGTTGATAAGATCGCCGGAATTTTTGTTCCGGTGGTGATTGGCATTTCAATACTCACATTTATTTTATGGATGGTACTGGGCAGTGAAAATGCTTTTACGCATGCGTTATTAACCGCCGTAACTGTGCTGGTGATTGCCTGCCCCTGTGCACTGGGACTGGCAACGCCCACAGCTATAATGGTTGGCGTAGGAAAAGGAGCTGAGAATAATATTCTGATAAAAGATGCTGAAAGCCTGGAACTGGCACATAAAGTAAATGCAATTATACTTGACAAAACAGGCACTATCACCGAAGGAAGACCTGCTGTTGAGGAAATGATATTTACAGACGGAGTTGATCAGATGAATTTAAAATCAATCCTGCTCGCCATTGAGTTACAATCGGAACATCCGCTCGCCGAAGCTGTTGTAAATTATCTTGATGAAGAACCTGTGAAAGCGGCTAAACTAAACAACATAAAAAGCGTGACAGGCCAGGGAGTTTCGGCTGTTTATCAAGGAAAGGAATACCTGGTAGGTAATGCAAAACTGATGCTGGCGAAAGGAGTTGATCTGAATGATCAGTTGCTTAAAAAAATAAACCAGTTACAGCAGCGGGCAAAAACCGTTGTTTCTTTTGCCGAAGAAAATAAAGTGGTTGCCATTATTGCTATTGCAGATATAATAAAACCAACATCAAAAACAGCGATACAAAATTTACAGGAGCAGGGAATTGAAGTGTATATGCTTACTGGCGACAATAAACAAACCGCAGCAGCTATTGCCAAAGAAGCAGGGATAAAACATTTTATAGCAGAAGTAATGCCAGCTGATAAAGCTGCATTTGTAAAAGATTTACAGCAACAGGGAAAAGTTGTGGCTATGGTGGGTGATGGTATTAACGACAGCCATGCACTTGCACAAGCTGATGTAAGTATTGCCATGGGCAGAGGCAGTGATATTGCGATGGACGTAGCCAAGATGACACTCATTACTTCGGACCTGAACAGTATTCCAAAAGCGTTAAAGCTGTCCCGTAAAACAGTACGCACAGTTAAACAAAATTTATTCTGGGCATTTATTTATAACCTGGTGGGCATTCCCATTGCAGC
>JBATAS010000083.1:0-17255 GCA_049661965.1 Ferruginibacter sp.
CATCAACGCAGAAGAAAATGAACGAAAACGTATTGCTGCCGATCTGCATGATGGCGTTGGACAGATGATGAGCGCTGCAAAAATGAACCTATCGGCTATCGAAAGTGAAATCCCTTTTAAAGATGAAGCACAAAAAATTTATTTTGATAAGGTAATTGGCATGGTTGATGAAAGTTGTAAGGAAGTAAGAAGTGTAAGCCACCAGATGATGCCCAATGCTCTTTTAAAAAGTGGGCTGGCCAGCGCTGTAAAAGAGTTTATAGATAAAATAGACAACCGTATCATAAAAATAAATCTGTATACCGAAGGGCTACAGGAACGGCTCGACAGTAATACTGAAACAGTTTTATACCGGGTAATACAGGAATGTGTGAATAATGTGATAAAACATTCGGGAGCAAACAACCTGGATATATCTTTAATAAAAGATACCGACGGCATATCTGCAACCATTGAAGACAATGGCCGTGGTTTTGATACAAAAGATAAACAGCAATTTGAAGGTATTGGTTTAAAGAATATTAATTCGAGGGTAGAATTTTTAAAAGGTACTGTTGATTTCGACAGTTCGCCGGGTAAAGGCACACTGGTTGCTATTCATGTTCCGGCACGGTCTTGATTTTTTTTATTACATTTAATTAAATTGAAAAAGAGATAAGACAGGAACTACAATGAAAAACTCAAAAATAATTTTAGGCATTATAGATGATCACCAGATTGTAATAGATGGTTTAAAATCTTTACTGCATGGGCACGATCAGTTTGAAGTAGCGATAGAATGTACCCAGCCTCTCGATATGATATCGTTGCTCGAAAAAAAGTCAATAGATATTCTGCTGACTGATGTAATGATGCCCGGCATGAATGGTGCTGAATTATCAAAAGCAGTTCATCAGCAATTTCCTGAAATTAAAATACTGGCGCTTTCCATGAGCGGACAGGGAGATTTGGTAAACCAGATGATTGATGATGCGGACATTTCGGGCTATGTTTTAAAAAATATAGGCAAGCAGGAACTGATAAAAGCATTAGAAAAAATATCAACAGGTGGTATTTATTTCAGCGAAGAAGTGCTGGAAGAAATGAGCAGGGCCAGCGAAATGAAAAAAGAAAATAAAGAAGTACATTTAACCGCCCGGGAAATTGAAATCATTCAGCTTATTGAAAAAGAAATGAGCAATAAACAAATTGCCGAAAAATTATTCCTTAGCGAACGTACCATTGAAACTCACCGCAAAAATATTTTCCGTAAAACAAATACCAGCAGCGTTATTGGTCTGGTTAAGTATGCCTACGAGCATAAATTAATTTGATTTACAGGCATTCTCTTTATCGGCTATTTAAGCCTAACTGCCAATTATCAACTGCTAACTCCTTTCTGCAAATTCTCCAACATATCCTTTGTCATGGTTTCCAGTGTAAATTCCTCCTTCCAGCTCCAGTCTTTTCTTGCAACAGAATCATCAATACTTTGCGGCCAACTGTCTGCAATGGGTTGACGGTAATCGGGTTTGTAGCTGATTGAAAAATCAGGGATATGTTTTTTTATTTCTGCAGCTATTTCTTTAGGAGAAAAACTCATCCCCGAAATATTGTATGATGTGCGGATAGAAATTTTAGATGCATCAGCTTCCATCAATTCAATAGTTGCACGGATGGCATCAGGCATATACATCATAGGCAGGTAGGTATCTTCCTTTAAAAAACATTTGTATTTTTTTTCTTCCAGTGCCTCATGAAAAATCTCTACTGCATAATCGGTTGTACCACCACCTGGTTCACTTTTATAACTGATAAGACCGGGATAACGGATACTTCTGGTATCAACACCATAACGGTTGTAAAAATAATTACACCAAAACTCTCCGGCATATTTACTGATTCCATAAACGGTAACTGGCTCTATAACCGTTTGCTGCGGACAATTTTGCTTTGGTGAAGTTGGTCCGAATACTGCAATACTACTTGGCCAAAATACTTTATGCAGATTTTCTTCCTTGGCAATATCCAGTACATTTAACAGGCTCTGCATGTTTAAACTCCAGGCCAGGTTTGGATTTTTTTCGCCAGTGGCAGAAAGAATGGCGGCGAGTAAATAAATCTGGGTAATACCCTGCCGTATCACTTGCACATGCAGCATTTCCTTGTTCATCACATCCAGGCTTACATACGGGCCGGTACCTTTCAGCAGGTCATTTTCTTCTCTTAAGTCGGAAGCGATTACATTAGCATTTCCGTATATTTTACGAAGTGCCAATGTCAGCTCAACACCAATCTGGCCCGATGCACCAATAACCAAAATCCTTTCTTTTACCATAGCAAGTCATTTATAAAGTACAAATGTATAATTCAATATTGAATATTGTAACTTTACAAGATGGAAAAATATTTAACCGATTTATTCATAAACCAGAAATATAGCGAAGATAATTTCTTTCTGATTGCCGGGCCATGCGTTGTAGAGAGTGAAGGAATTGTAATGGGCATTGCTGAAAAAGTTTCAACCATCTGCCAGAAGCTTGAGATACCATATGTCTTTAAAGCATCTTATCGCAAAGCAAACCGTACGTCAGCAAATTCATTCACTGGTATTGGTGATGAAAATGCTTTAAAGCTGATTAAAAAAGTTGGAGCACATTTCTCTTTACCAACAACCACAGATATACACACTGCCGAAGAAGCCGCCATGGCTGCGGAATATGTAGATATTTTACAAATCCCTGCATTCCTTTGTCGTCAAACAGATTTGTTGATCGCTGCTGCAAAAACGGGCAAAATTGTAAATGTAAAAAAAGGACAATTTCTCAGTGGCCCCTCCATGAAGTTTGCTGTAGAAAAAATAAAAAATGAAGGTAATGATAAAGTGGGTTTGATAGAAAGAGGCAATACATTTGGTTATACCGACCTAGTGGTTGACTACCGCAATATTACCTGGATGAAAGAAATAAATGTACCTGTGATTATGGATTGTACACATGCCTTACAACAACCTAATCAAACAGCCGGCGTTACCGGTGGTAATCCTGAGTTGATTGAAACCATTGCCAAAGCAGCCATTGCAACCGGTGCCGATGGATTATTTATAGAAACACATCCCAACCCTGCCGAAGCAAAAAGCGATGGTGCAAATATGCTTAGACTTGATTTACTTGAAAGTTTACTTGAGAAACTCGTAAAAATCAGAAAAGCTATCTAAATAAAAAAGGGCAACTAAAGCTCCACAAACTCAATTTTGAATTTTAACTTTTAAAGATACTTGAGTGGGTTCCTTCTTCCATTCAAAATATACCGCTTAATATTCATCCAAAAAGCTACAAACAGGTACACAATTATTGGCGAACCAAATGTCATAAACGACATATAGATAAAATATTTACGGATGGTAGATGTGGCAATGCCCATCTTTTCGCCAATAGCTGAGCATACACCAAATACATGCCACTCAATAAAATACTTAAAGCGGTTCATACTGCTAAATTAAACACAATTTAAACTAAAAACAAAGGCTTTAAAAAATGCCTTAGTTTTCGTAAATTTGCAGCACTGCAATTTGATGATGTGAAGATTTGAAAATGTGCTGATTAAAAGGCTTTATTTTCTCCTTATCCCCCTCATTTTCAAATTGACTCATTAGCAAATCATCAAATTACCACCATGGCCTTCGACATTGACATGATTAAAAAGTTGTACAGCAACTTTGGCAGCCGTATAGATGCTGCCCGTAAAGCAACCGGCAAACCGCTGACTTTAACCGAAAAAATATTATATGCCCACCTTTGGCAGGGAGCAGCTACCACTGCTTATGAAAGAGGAAAAGATTATGTGGAATTTGCACCGGACCGTGTGGCCATGCAGGATGCAACTGCCCAAATGGCTTTATTGCAATTCATGCAGGCAGGCCGCAAACAGGTTGCAGTGCCATCTACCGTGCATTGCGACCACCTGATACAGGCTGAAGTTGGTGCTGATGCAGACCTTACAAAGGCAAAAAATCAAAACAAAGAAGTCTACGATTTCCTGGCTTCGGTTTCGGATAAATACGGAATCGGCTTCTGGAAACCCGGCGCAGGTATTATTCACCAGGTAGTTTTAGAGCAATATGCTTTTCCTGGTGGTATGATGATTGGAACTGATAGCCATACTGTAAATGCTGGAGGTTTAGGTATTGTGGCCATTGGTGTTGGCGGTGCCGATGCATGCGATGTAATGGCAGGTTTACCATGGGAACTTAAATTCCCTAAACTGATTGGCGTAAAACTTACCGGAAAACTAAGCGGATGGACAGCATCGAAAGATATTATTTTAAAAGTAGCCGGTATTCTTACTGTAAAAGGTGGCACCGGGGCTATTCTTGAATATTTTGGTGATGGTGCAACATCTTTGAGCTGTACTGGTAAAGGAACTATTTGTAATATGGGTGCCGAGATTGGTGCAACCACTTCTATTTTTGGTTATGATCCTAAGATGGCCGAATATTTAAAAGGAACCGACAGAGCCGATGTTGCCGAAGCTGCTGATGCCATTGCCGAACATCTTACCGGTGATGATGAAGTGTATGCAAACCCAGAAAAATATTTTGACCAGGTTATTGAAATTAATTTAAGTGAGTTAGAACCACATATCAACGGACCATTTACGCCGGATTTAGCTTGGCCGATTTCAAAATTCGCTGATGCGGTGAAAGTAAATGGCTGGCCTGATAAAATGGAAGTAGGTTTGATTGGTTCATGCACGAACTCATCGTACGAAGATATTACCCGTGCCGCATCTATTGCAGAGCAGGCAACCAAGAATGGCTTTAAAGCCAAAGCTGAATTTACCATTACACCGGGCTCTGAGCAAGTTCGTTACACAGTTGCAAGAGATGGCTACTTAGATACTTTTGAAAAAATGGGCGGCGTTGTTTTAGCAAATGCATGCGGTCCATGCATTGGCCAGTGGGCAAGACATTCAACTGACCCGAATCGTAAAAACTCAATCGTAACTTCTTATAACCGTAATTTCTCAAAAAGAAATGATGGCAATCCTAATACACATGCTTTTGTGGCTTCGCCGGAAATAACAACAGCATTGGCTATTGCAGGTTCATTGTCTTTTAATCCGCTCACCGATTATCTTACCAATGATAAAGGAGAGAAATTTAAATTAGAAGAACCTTTAGGAATAGAAATGCCGCAAAAAGGTTTTGCAGTAGAAGATGCAGGATTCCAGGCTCCCGCTGAAGATGGAAGTGCTGTAAATGTTATTGTTTCGCCAACATCTGATCGTTTGCAATTGCTTGAACCATTTAAAGCATGGGAAGGAACTGACCTGAAAGGTTTGAAACTTTTAATAAAAGCAAAAGGGAAATGTACAACGGATCATATTTCTATGGCAGGTCCCTGGTTAAAATTCCGTGGGCATCTGGATAATATCAGCAACAACATGTTGATTGGGGCATTAAATTTCTTTAACGAAAAAGTTGACACGGTTAAAAACCAACTGACTGGTGAATATGGAACAGTTCCCGGTACACAAAGAGCTTATAAAGCCGCTGGCGTAGGTTCTGTTGTTGTGGGTGATGAAAACTATGGTGAGGGTTCTTCAAGGGAACATGCGGCTATGGAGCCAAGGTTCCTGGGCGTACGTGCAGTACTTGTAAAATCTTTTGCCCGTATTCATGAAACCAATTTGAAGAAGCAAGGTATGTTGGGATTAACTTTCGCTGATAAGGAAGATTACAATAAAATTCAGGAAGACGACAGTATTGATATTATCGGTTTGACAACATTTACCCCAGGCAAACAACTGCAGATGGTATTTAATCATACTGATGGCACTTCAGATACCATCAATGTTAATCATACCTACAATGAGCAACAGATAGAATGGTTTAAAGCCGGTGCAGCGCTGAATATCATCAGAAAAGAGTTCGAGAACAGTAAATAGATTAATTCTTATAAAAGCGACTTAATCCTTGACGGTTTTTCCGTCAGGGATTTTTTTTAACAATTCCTTAAAATATAAATTTCAATGTTTAAACATTAATTAGTATCTTTGTGTTCTAAAATTAAAAAATCATGGCAACCAGAACCTGGGCATTAGACCCAACACACAGTGAAGTACAGTTTAAGATTAAACACCTGATGATAACAAATGTTACAGGTAGTTTCGATATTTTCCATATTTCGGCAGAAACCGAAGGAGAAGATTTTACAAAAGCGAAGATCAGTTTTACCGCAGATGTAGATTCTATCTCAACCAATAACGAACAAAGAGACGCACATTTAAAGAGTGCTGATTTCTTTGACGTGGAAAAATTCCCTCAAATTAAATTCACCGCTACAAAAGCTGATTCAGTTGATAATGATGGTTCGTTTGACCTGTACGGAGACTTAACCATTCATGGTATAACCAAAAATGTAAAATTATCAGTAGAGTTCGGGGGCGTTGTAAAAGACCCGTATGGTAATACCAAAGCAGGTTTCACCATCAATGGCAAAATAAACCGCAAAGATTTCGGACTTACCTGGAATGCGGTAACTGAAGCAGGCGGTGTAGTGGTGAGTGAAGATGTAAAGATTATGGCTGAAATTCAATTGATAGAAAAAGTTTTAGAACCTGTATTACAGGACTGATCGAAATATAATTTAATCCCTGAATACTGCGAAATTCAAGTGGATTTCGCTTTTTTATTTTATTATATTCGTTCATGCATGTTTATATCAAACCAATAGCAAAACATTTCCGCCAGAATGCAAATGCAGAAAATGCAGCTGGTGCCAAAGCATATATGCGTAACCAATTCGATTATTTTGGTATAAAAGCTGCAACCAGGCAAAGCATCAGCAAAGATTACATGAAAGAAGTATTACCTGCATTTACGGAACTGAATATTATTGTAAAGGAATTATGGCAATTGCCCGAAAGAGAATACCAATACTTTGCCATTGACCTTATGGCTGCCATGAGAAAACAGTGGACAAAAGATATAACAGACCTGATTGAATTTATCTTAATAAACAAGAGCTGGTGGGATACGGTTGATCATGCAGCCAGTGATTTAACAGGTCCATACTTTAAATTATTTCCACAACAAATAAATAAAATTACCGGCAACTGGAACCGTTCAGAGAATTTCTGGCTGCAACGCAGCAGCATCATGTTTCAGAAAAAATATAAAAAAGAAACAGATACAGTTTTACTGAGTAAATACATTTTGAGGCATACCCAATCAAAAGCTTTTTTTATTCAAAAAGCCATTGGCTGGGATTTACGTGAATATAGTAAGACAGATGCCGCATGGGTAAAAAATTTTGTAACCCAAAACAAACTGGCGCCACTCAGCAAAAGGGAAGCATTAAAAAGAATTGGATAAGCTTTGGCAAAGCTGCCCTCACTTTACATCAAACCAAACCTTCTTTCCATCATTCCAGTCGCCGTTATAATTAATAGTAAGTTCTTCGCCGTTCTCAATTACCCTTACCGTTTTTACCATAATAGTATCGTCTTCAAAATCCATAAAATATTCGCAGTTACTTTTATAGCTGTGATTATAAATTGGAATCAGGCCCAACGCCATGCAGCATTTGTCTTTATTCTTTCCCCATTCAAAAATATAATCGTGCAATAGTGTTTTATCAAGCTGCTCTCTGTCTGCTTTTGGCATAGTAATTACCGGTGCAATTTCAATTACCGTATTAGCAGGAATCCTTTCATGTGTAAAAACACCTCTCCCCTTTCCGGTTGTTGAATCCACAAACAAATAAGGTTTCAGCATAACAATTAATTAATAAGAAATGGGTTAAATTGCGAAACTATAGTACTGCAATTTAATAACAAAGTGCCGATGCCGTTAGAGTTGGATGAAATATCAATACAGGACCAGTTTGAAGAAGTGATTGCTTCAGAAGATAAACTGGCGATTCAGAATTTTCTGAATAACCAGAACATCAGCGATGTAGCAGAACTTATCTATGAAAATGAAGAGTATGAAACGCAGATCATTTCACTGCTCTCTATTAACCGGGCTTCCAGCGTTTTTAAAATTCTGGAACTTTCTGCACAAAAAAGAATAATAAAAAATTTACCGGTCATTAAAACAACGGAGCTCTTAAATGAACTGCCTGCCGATGACCGCGTTGCTTTTCTGGAAGAATTGCCTGCCAGTATTGTAAGAGACCTGATTAAGACCTTAGAACCTGATGAACGAAGAGATACATTAGAACTTCTTGGCTATCCCGAAAACAGCATGGGCAGGATAATGACTCCTGATTATGTATATGTGTACGAAGAAAATACAGTAGCAGAAGTTTTTGAAACCATTCGTAAACATGCACGGGGCAGCGAAACGATTGATGTAATTTATGTGATCAATGATTATGGCGAACTGCTCGATCACATCAGAATTCGTGATTTTATTTTAGCCGAGCCAACTACAAAAGTTAAGGAGATAATGGATGGCCGTTTTATTGCATTGAATGTACATGACGACCAGGAAAGTGCCAGCGAGGTTTTTAAAATGAATAACCGGGTGGCCTTGCCTGTAATTGATGATAAAAATATTTTACTGGGCATTGTTACCATTGATGATATTCTGTGGGTAGCCGAAGAAGAGTTTAGTGAAGACATACAAAAGATTGGTGGTACCGAAGCATTGGATGAACCTTACCTTGATATGCCTTTCTGGAAACTGATTGGTAAAAGGGCTCCCTGGCTGGTGATACTTTTTGCCGGCGAATTATTAACTGCCAGTGCCATGAGTTTTTTTGAAGACGAAATTAAACAGGTGTTGGTATTAAATATGCTTGTGCCCTTGATCATTTCAAGCGGTGGCAATACAGGAAGTCAGGCATCTACCTTAATTATACAGGCCATGGCCAAGGCTGAGATCAGTATCTCCGACTGGTTTACAATATTTAAAAGAGAATTAAAAAGCGGAATTGTATTGGGTGGAATTTTAGGGCTTGTAGGTTTTTTAAGAACTTATATGTGGAGTTATGTAGAGCCGCATCTTTATGGCACACATACTTTTCTTTTAGCCATGGTTACCGGCATTTCTGTTTTAGGAGTTGTGTTATGGGGTACGTTGGCCGGATCGATGTTACCCATTTTTTTAAAGCGCATGAAATTTGATCCTGCGACATCATCTGCGCCTTTTGTAGCAACATTAGTAGATGTAACCGGAATCATTATTTATTTTTCGGTAGCTTATCTTTTTCTTTCGGGTGTTTTACTTTAATGGCGCAAAAAACGGATGAGCATATGAACAGTTTAGCAGGATTCTCTAAATAAGTGCAGACCGGACAAATTACTTATGCACTATATAAGGCTATGTGTATCCTATCATTTTGTATTATTTAATGGCTTTAAAAAATTCTCATTAGCATATTGCCCAATTTTAGTTCCTAATTTGTGGCCTTCTTCGGAATCGTACCTAAAATGAATGCCTAAATAAACCCTTGACATTGCCGCTTCTAATCCTGCTTCGGAAAAACTATTGAAAGAACGGGCTGAAGGGGTCATTTTTATTTTTTCTGACAATGGCCCTGCTTTGTCCACTTCCCCGGTTGTCATTGTAAATTTATACTCATTTCCTGTACCCAATGTGTTAGAGAGTACTGTCATTGCGGCACTACTTGCGCTACCGTGAGCGGATGGATAAGATGGGAATGCATAGGTATGCTTATGCAGGTTGTTCCAATCGGCATCAGGTTCGGTATTTGGATTGTCATCATGTTCAGCCCATCTTATTGCCGTATATGGTCTCCAATGGTTATAGTAAAACTTATTATCGAATACGTTTACATAGGCATCGTATATTGTCATATTCATCAAGGCAAATGTCCTCGAAGCATCCCATAAATTCAGTTTCTCAACTTTAATAAGATGTCTTGCAAGTCTGTTGTGGGAATTTTCCACAAAATCCTTCCACCACATAGCTAAGTGTGATTGATCTTTTGTTCTTATCTCACTTTCAAAACGCCCAACTTCTTTAACCTCGTTAAATGCTTTGGTATATGCATCACTATTAATTTCGGGAGGTGAGGGGGACCTGAAATAATCTTGTTTTGGAAGCAAAAAAGTTTGTGCCTTTGCCCAACCCGAACCAAAAACAAAACCTTGTGGTGTACCACTATGCTCATTAAATTCAGCATACACTCCCGGAGCCATAGGATGCCAGGCATATTCGGCTTCTCCATCCCAACCATCATTTGAGCGACTGTTGACTATTGAAAATGCTGCCTCCTTTCCTAATTTTTTTCCAGCATTCTTACCTTCTTCGTCTTTTATATCTTTTACCCATTTATCTAATTCAGATTCCAGTATGTCCTTCTTGTCAGGATATTTACTTATTGCTACTTCATAAGCAGCATAAGCAACAGTTGCAACAGGATTTGCCTGTGTAATTTCTCCTTCATAACCATAGCGGGAATATTTTGGTATTATAGTGTTGAGTGCATCGTGCATTGCAGTATGCATCATTGCAGCAGTCCTCACTCCTTTTAATGTGAGAAGCTTATCTTCTTCTACAGCCAGTTCCATTATCTTCTGATTCCATGATGTAACTATCGCTGCATCATAGTTATCAATATTTCTATTATTTTCTGAACAGCTTTGCATTATAAAAGAACCGGATAAGACAAGGATGAAGGTCAACTTTGACATTTTTAGTGTACTTTTCATTTGTCTGTATTTTTTTATTTACTGAAATTTTCTAAACGGTTTTTAATATAATCTAACTACTGCATCGCAGCAGAATTTCCCGACTTAGCACCATATTTCATTTTCTTAACCCTCGCCTTTTCATTTTTATAAGTAATTAAAAAAAGATCATCAAAATCATTGTCAGGTATATCACCGTATGGATAATCCTTTACACCCAGTTTTCTGATAATTTGAGGTATGGTGTTACTATGACCGATTATCAAAATCGTTTTCCCAAAATCGCTGTGCTGCATGATGGCATTAATCAGCTTATCGCATACAGTATCGGCAACATAATGCACCGTATCTATACCCGATTGAATACGCAGACTGTCGCCGGTATTTTGCGTACGCCGGGTTTTACTTACATAAATTTTCTGAATGCCTTCGTTTTGCAGTTTACGCATCAGGTCGCCGGCACGTGTATTTCCGGCAGTCGTCAGTAACGGATCAGTTCCCTTTTCCTTTTCGGCATGGCGAACAACAAATATTTTTGTAACAGCCTTATCATCCTGACCAATGGCATTGTTACTACAGGCTATAATCGATAAAAAAATCAATAAATATTTCATACACATAATTTAATTACCCTAATTTAAGTCATTACCTGCAAAATACTCAATCAAACTGGCTGAATATGGTAAAATGAGAACATTTTTGTTAAATTGCGCTGATATAGCCACTCATTTAAAAGAGTAACTATCATAATATCTTAGCAATACCTTAATCATAAAAAATAAACTCATTACTATATGTGTGGAATTGTAGGTTACACAGGCCCCAAAGAAGCTTATCCAATTGTAATTACAGGTTTAAAAAGACTTGAATACCGGGGCTACGACAGTACCGGAGTGGCCTTACTCAACAATGGTTTAAAAGTTTATAAAAAGAAAGGCCGGGTTGCCGAACTGGAAGAAGCTATCATAGGTAAAGACCTTCACTCTAATACAGGCATCGGGCACACCCGTTGGGCTACACATGGCGAACCAAGTGATATCAATGCTCACCCACACACATCAGCCAGTGGAAAATTAGCCATGATACACAATGGTATTATTGAAAACTATGCACAGTTAAAAAAAGAGTTAAGCAATAAAGGTTATGCTTTTACCAGCGAAACAGATACCGAAGTATTACTGAATTTTATTGAAGACATCAGGGAAAACAACCAGTGCGACCTGGAAGAAGCTGTAAGGGTTGCATTGAAAAGAGTTACCGGTGCCTATGTAATTTTAATTTTAGATTCAGATAATCCGGATACTATTATTGCAGCCCGAAAGGGAAGCCCATTGGTGATTGGTGTAGGCAAAGGCGAACATTTTTTAGGTTCAGATGCATCGCCTATGCTTGAATACACTAAAGAAGTGGTGTATGTAAATGATTACGAACTGGCGATTGTAAAACCTAATGAACTCATTTTAAAAAATCTCGGTAACGAAAAAATAACTCCTTTTGTTACCAAGCTTGATATGGAACTGGCCGAAATTGAAAAAGGCGGGTATGACCATTTTATGCTGAAAGAAATTTTTGAACAGCCCAGCACTATTCATGATTGTTTAAGAGGAAGGTTAGATGCCACAGCAGGAACCATCACCATGAGTGGTATTCAAAATAATATTGAATATTTTAAAAAAGCCAGCCGCATTATTATTGTAGCCTGCGGCACAAGCTGGCATGCAGCCCTGCTGGCTGAATATATAATTGAAGAGCTCTGCCGGATTCCGGTTGAGGTTGAATATGCATCGGAGTTCAGGTATCGCAACCCTATCGTTAATAAAGGAGATATTATCATTGCTATTTCGCAAAGCGGCGAAACGGCTGACACTTTGGTCGCAATAGACAGAGCCAAAGAAAACGGTGCAATTATTTTTGGAATTGTAAATGTTGTTGGGTCATCAATTGCAAGAGCCAGTAATGGCGGAGCCTACACACATGCCGGGCCCGAGATTGGTGTTGCATCTACTAAAGCATTTACCGGCCAGTTGGCTGTTATCGTTATGATGGCTTTAAAGATTGCGAAAGAAAAAGGTTCCATCAGCGATGAACGGTACAGCAATCTGTTGTTTGAACTGGAAGCCATACCTGAAAAAGTTGCTTCAATTTTAAAAAATGCCGAAGCACTTAAAAAGATCGCATTGAAATATAAAGGAGCTTCCGATGCTTTATATTTAGGCAGAGGATATAATTTTCCGATAGCTTTAGAAGGGGCGTTAAAACTGAAAGAGATCTCTTATATACATGCCGAAGGCTATCCTGCCGCAGAAATGAAACATGGCCCCATTGCATTGGTTGATGAAAATTTGCCGGTTGTGTTTATTGCTACCAAAGATTCTTACCACGAAAAAATAGTAAGCAATATCCAGGAAATTAAAGCAAGAAAAGGAAAAGTAATAGCAGTTATAACTGAAGGAGATGATGTAATACCAGGCATGGCCGATGAGGTGTTTTTTGTACCGGCTGCTGATGAAATTATTGCTCCAATGTTGAGTACGATACCGATGCAATTGCTGAGTTATTATGTAGGTATTGCAAAAGGCGTTGATGTGGATAAGCCAAGGAATTTGGCAAAAAGTGTTACAGTGGAATAAAATATTTTTTGTTTGGCATTTGTGGTTTATAGTTGTAAACAGCCTTTAAAATTGAACTGTCTAACCATAAACGCCAAACCTCAAACCACAAACTGATTATGAACATCATTAAAAAATATCCGGTTAATAATCTTGGTTACAACTTTGTAGATAAAAAATATATTCCCAAAGGAAAGGATGAGTATCACCTGCGGAACCAGCACAATAAAAACGGGATTGTTTACCGTAAATTATCAGCACAGGACATTGAAGCACTGATTAAAAACCGGAATACTTCAGATGACTGGAATAAAATATTTGTTTCGAGCCAGTTTAATCCTGAACTGGTGCGTAACTGTAAATTTCATGGACTTGTACGTATAGGTAAACTGGAACCTTTTTACCTGGAGTTTCATAACCTGCGTATGCCGGTGGGTTTGTATAACAGCACCATTATAAGCAGCGATATTGGCAATAACGTGTGTATTGATAATGTAACCTATTTAAGCCATTATATTATTGGCAATGAGGTGATGATTGCCAATGTAAATGAACTGGCCACCACCGATATTGCAAAATTTGGTAATGGTATATTAAAAGATGGGGAAGAAGAAAAAACAAGGGTTTGGGTAGAACTGTGTAATGAAGCAGGCGGCAGAAGTGTTATCCCCTTTAACGGAATGCTGGCAGGCGATGCATGGATGTGGAGTAAGTACCGGGATGATGCAGAACTGATGGAGAAGTTTAAAGAATTTACAGATAACCGCTATGGAAAACAGCGTGGCTATTATGGTAAAATCGGCGACCGCACTGTTATTAAAAACTGTAAGATTATTAAAGATGTGTGGGTAGGCACTGATGCTTATTTTAAAGGCGCCAATAAATTAAAGAACATTACAGTTAACAGTGATGAAAAACGCACTTCACAAATCGGTGAAGGCTGCGAACTGGTAAACGGAATTGTAGGCTATGGCTGCAGGATATTTTATGGCGTTAAAGCGGTTCGTTTTGTAATGGCATCTCATTCTCAATTGAAATATGGAGCAAGGCTAATCAATTCTTATCTTGGTAACAACTCTACCATCTCCTGCTGTGAGGTATTGAATTCATTGATTTTTCCGGCACATGAACAACATCATAATAATTCATTTTTATGTGCCGCTGTAGTGATGGGGCAAAGCAATATGGCGGCAGGAGCTACCATTGGCAGCAATC
The DNA here is from genome assembly GCA_049661965.1 of Ferruginibacter sp. Taxonomy (GTDB): domain Bacteria; phylum Bacteroidota; class Bacteroidia; order Chitinophagales; family Chitinophagaceae; genus Ferruginibacter. Next base: position 14,469 of record JBATAS010000083.1, read on the forward strand.
ATAACAGCCGTGCAGCAGATGGTGAAATTGTTGCCGGGCGTGGGTTTTGGCCAGGGCTTTGCGTAAGTTTAAAACACAATTCAAAATTTGCATCGTTCACCATCATCGCCAAAGGCGATTTTCCTGCTGAACTGAATATACCTGTGCCCTTTTGCCTGGTAAGTAACGATGTTGCCCACGACAAACTTGTTATTATTCCCGGTTACTGGTTCATGTATAACATGTATGCACTTGCCCGCAACGAATGGAAATATATTACCCGTGACAGGCGTACAGAAAAGATACAGCTTATTGAATATGATTTTTTAGCACCTGATACCATCAATGAATTATTTGATGCAATGGATTATCTGGACAATTTAAAAATCAGTGCTAATGGAGTTGCAGAAGTTACAGGCTGGGAAAACACTAACCGTAAAACCGAATTACATAAAGTACCTCAGGCTAAACTGGTATTTAAAGAACTGATCAGGTATTATGGTACGATGGAAATACTGAATCATTTTCAGAAGAATAAACTTACTGATTTTGCTGCCTTAAAAAAATCACTCTCTGCTAAAATACAACGCAGCGAATGGCTGAATATTGGCGGCCAGCTGATCCAGAAAACTGCGGTAGAAACCCTTAAACGAAACGTAAAATCGGGCAAAGTAAAAAACTGGGTAGAGTTGCATGACTTTTACCGCCAGCAGGGAACTGCTTATAAAACCGACAAATTAAATCATAGTTACACTTCGCTGCTTGAAATTCTGAATATTACCCCTAAACAATTTACCCCTGCCCTACTGAAAGATTTATTGCAACAGGCGCTTGATACAAAAGAATGGATGTGCAAAGGCATCTATGATTCCAGGGCCAAAGATTACAGCAACCCGTTTCGAAAAATGATTTATGATACCAACGAAGAAATGAATAAGGTAATTGGCCGACTGGAAGATAACAGTTTTATACAACAGCAATTAGCCGATTTTGAAGTGATGAAAAAACAGGTAAAGGCTGTTATCAAGAAAATAAAATAATAGATGTCGGGAAATGTTGATGACTATATTTTTAACCTGACCGATTCTCAGCGGATTATAGCAGAGCACATTAGAAAGTTATTACACGAACTGGTTCCCGGAATACAGGAGAAATTCAGCTTTAAAATTCCTTTTTATCATTATTTTGGTATGTTTTGCTATATCAATGCAATACCCGGTGGCGTAGCATTATGTTTTTGCCGGGGTAAAGATATTGCAGCCGAATTTGCAGCATTAGAAGTTAAAGGAAGGGCAATAGTAGCCTCAGTTTCACTTTACGCTGTCAAGGATATTAAAACTTCTGAGGTTCGTGGAATTATTGTTGCTGCTGCTCTATGGAATGAAGAAGCCAAAAAAAATAACATCCCAATGGTAAAAAAGAAAAGCCGGTCATAATAAAAATCGTGGTTACAGTTTTATCAGCGATTCCAGTGCAAGTTCATATCCTTTCAAACCCAATCCGCTAATCACTCCTTTTGCCTTACCTGAAACATGAGACAGCTTTCTAAAATCTTCCCTTCCAAAAATATTTGAGATATGTACTTCTATAACAGGTGAAGTAATAGCAGCTATAGCATCGCCTATCGCAACTGATGTATGTGTGTAACCTCCGGGGTTAAAAATTATTCCATCATAACTAAAACCTACCCGCTGAATCTCATTGATAAGTTCTCCTTCTACATTACTTTGAAAATAAGAAATTTCCTGATTGGCATATTTACCCTGTAAAGTCTTCAGATAAGTTTCGAAAGATTCTCCTCCGTAAATATCCACTTCACGTTTGCCAAGAAGATTAAGATTAGGACCGTTGATGATTGCGATTTTCATAGCACTAATTTCACTAATTAAAACCAATTACACTAATTAAACCACACAAATAATTCGTGTAATTCGTATCAATTAGTGTTTATAAGAGATATAAATTCATCAAAAAGATAACGACTGTCGTGAGGACCGGGTGTAGCCTCGGGATGATACTGTACTGAAAAAGCTTTTTTATTTTTTATGCGGATACCTTCAATACTGTCATCATTCAGATTAATATGAGTGATCTCAATATTATTATTAGCTCTCACTGCCTTTGGGTCTACACCAAAACCATGATTCTGTGTAGTGATCTCAGATTTGCCGCTTATTACATTCTTAACAGGATGATTCAATCCCCGGTGACCATGATGCATTTTAAACGTAGGAATATCATTTGCCAGCGCCAGCAACTGATGCCCAAGACAAATTCCAAATAAAGGTTTATCGGCAGCCAATATTTGCTTCACTGTTTTAACAGCGTAATCCATCGGTGCGGGGTCGCCGGGGCCATTGCTGATAAAGTATCCGTGAGGTTTGAATTTTTCTGTTTCCTCAAAACTGGTTTTTGCATTATGTACTTTTACATAAGCACCTCTTTCAACCAAACAGTTCAATATATTTTTCTTGATACCGAAATCAAGCACAGCAATTCTTAAATCGCTTTTTTCATCACCCAAAAAATAAGACTCTTCTGTACTTACCGAAGATGCTAACTCCAGTCCATCCATAGAAGGCACTTTCTTTAATTTTTTCTGCAACTCTTCAACATTTGTTGTTTCAGAAGATATAATACAATTCATAGCACCCTGCGTACGTATATGAGCAACCAATGCTCTTGTATCTATCCCGTCAATTGCAACAACACCTTGTATTTCAAAATAATCCTGCAAAGAGGTATCAGCCATAAAACGGCTATATTTTTCTTCAAGGTTACGGCCTATAACGGCTTTCACTTTTACAC
>JBATAS010000084.1:0-4435 GCA_049661965.1 Ferruginibacter sp.
GGTTAATACCTGCAGGATAAAGATGTGTGAAGCCTGTAATGTCATTTTCATCAACTATTTCCCAACTTTTATTTATATCATCTTCCCTGTCCATGCAAACGGCAAAGATACCTACGTCTTTTGAACCATATTTTGCATAAAAAGCTTTAAGCGTTTTAAAATCTTTTTTAGCTCTGCTCGTATTATTTTTCCAGAAGTAAAGGATATTAAATTCTGTTACGGATTTTTCTAATTCAAATACCTGTCCGCTTCTTTCATTTAGTTTTAAAGCAGGTGCTTTTTTACCAATCAGCAAGGGCTCCAGTTTATCTGCATTATCAATAATTTTAGCGAGTTGATCCTCATCGGTCCACGGAGCTTTGCCGGTGGCATAATATTTCTGTGCCAGGTGAACATACACTGCATCCATACCAACCAGGTTTGATTTTGCATATTTGTTTAAAAAATAAATGAGGTAATATTTAAATGATTCTTCTGCAGACGAAAATCTCGTTAATAAATTATCTATGGCTGCAACGAGTGTATCGGGATGTTGTATTTGCAGTTTGTCAATGTAGTAATCTACAGCCGAATGCAAGACCGGAGTTCTCAGCAACCTGCCATCGGCAAGGTCAAGATTATCAAAATAATGCTGTTGAGCGAATCGCCATTTTTTAAATTCCTGTTCTTTTTCGTCTCCACTAAATTGAGGTGGCTCAACGCGTATACTTGCTTTAATCATAGCCGCTGTTAAACTGCCTTTATTTGAGCTAATAATATTTTGTTGGTATGACCTTACTTTTTTATCCAATAAATCAATCTGCATTTGTAGATTTTTTCGTTTGGCGTTATCATTTTTTGCAGCAGATAGTTTGGTAGACAAATCCTTCATACTATTTCCCTGGGTTGACAAGTATTTGAGGTAGTTAGTAAATAGCTGGGTGTTTTTGGCAGCACCCTTAAATGCCATATTTTGTAAAATATCAGTCACATCAGTTTCAACACTAAATTGCTGATCTTCTTTATCAATCAGCAGTTGAAAGAATTCATTGTCTGGTGTCATTACTATCAGGTAGAGGCCACTTTCCAATGTTTTTTCATCTTTAAATACAAACTCACCATTTGAGTTCCTATAAGCAGTGTCTTTTATGTATTGTTTATCGCCGTAATAATAAGCAAGATAAAGTCCCTTTTCCTGGTATCCTTTAAGCTTTACTTTTATTTCGTAGCCAGTACCCGCCCATGCTGTTGCACTAAAACATACAAATAAAAAACTAAAATAAAATCGCTGCATTTGATATGAATTTTAAAAATGAATACTTAAGTATTTTTATAAAAATACAGGAAGTATACTGTTTCTCCAACTGGTGTAAGTATTAATGAGTAAAGTAATTTTCGAGAATTTTGATGGAATATATTTGCGAATGTAACCAGTACAGTTAAATAAGGTTATAATTATTTATTTTTCTTTCGTTCACTCCTGTCACCTGCTTTTCCATAGATATAGGTAACAAATCGTTTGGGTAATATTCTTAAAACACCCGAAAGTATTTTTGCCAAAGTTCCCGGTGTTATCATTGGTCTTCCTTTTAATGTTTTACGTACCGTTATTTCACCAACTCTTTCGGGACTTACCGCCATCTGATCTCCAAACCATCCTAATTGTCTTTTCGTTTCTTTTTCTATTGAAGGTTTTGTATATACAGGCCCCGGTGCAAGACAACTGACACTGATATTTTTTTCTCTTAACTGGTAACGCAAAGAGTAACTGAAAGATATTAACGCTGATTTTGTTGCCGCATATAAATTCTTAGAAGGTATGGGAGCGAAGCCGGCCATACTGGCTACATTTAAAATATAGGAAGCTGCATTCTTTTCTAACAAAGGCAATAAAGTAAGACTCATGGCCATGGCGCTCTCCAGATTTAACCGCACCATATACCGAAGGCTGTCGAGTGATAATGAAAGATAATCTTCATCACCGCCCAGGCCGGCAACATTGCAAAGCATTTTAAGTTTGATATTTTTTTCTGTACACCAGGCCGCTATTGCAGTGGCCGTTTCTTCTTTACTGAGATCGTAAGATAATATTTCAACGTGTACAGCAGGGTACGCAGTTTCAAGTTTACGCTTTGCTTCAACAAGGTCATCCATGCCACGTGCTATCAAAATTAAATTGTATCTGCGTTTTGCCAGTGCTTCTGCAATGGCAAAACCAATTCCCCTGCTTCCGCCTGCTATCAATGCATAAGCTGAAGAGTCTTTTTCGTTAACTAAAATCTTTTTATCATTGTTACCCGATAAAGAAGATTCAGGGGGTGTTGCTAAAAAAAAATCCGGTGAATTATTCAATAAGTCATCATTAACGGGTTGCGCCTGTACACAAAAAAAACAAAATACAATATAAAGCAGAGCTACGATTTGTTTCATCGCTGATGATATAAATGATTTTTAGTGTTAACCTGACAGCTTTTTAAATTGATATGCTACTTAAGTGCTGTAATACAGCACAAAATAAAATAATAATCGTAAACAAACAGTAATATAGAATGCAGCCGGTTATACAGGAAGATTAGTGACGAAATACTTTTATGTTTGCTTGCAGCTAAGCCACACATAATTTTTTGATACCGTTAATAATTTTCGGGTGCATTGTTTCACGAAACTTCAGTTACTTATACTATCGTTCATCTTTAATATTACCGCCATGAAATTAGTTATTCAATTATTGATGCTTGTAATTCCCTTTTTTGTCCTTGGCCAACAACAATATGAGCCTACTGAAAAAAATCCCTATGGTATGCCTAACCCAGAGGCAGCCAAACAATTGGCAGATTTTAAACCTATGATTGGCTTATGCGACTGCAGCTCCACATCCCGAAATGCTGATGGTAGTTGGGCCGATGCCGTGGCCATGACCTGGAAATTTAAATACATTATGAATGGCATGGCTATACAGGATGAGACATTAAAAAATGATGGAAAACATTCTGGAAGTATACGACAGTTTAATGTTGACAGTGCTGCATGGTATGTACACTATTATGCCTCCGCTTCTGTAACTCCGCTACTTTCTTCATGGAAAGGAAATAAGAAGGGTAAGGATATAATTTTATACCGTGAGCAAAAAGCACCGAACGGAGCTGACGGGTTTTACAGACTTTCTTTTTATGATATAACTGACACAGGATACAATTGGATAGGAGAGTGGGTGAGTAAAGATGAATCTGTTGTATATCCTACCTGGAAAATTGAATGTAAGAAAAGAAAATAATAGCCTACATAATATTTAGTCTGGTGATGTAACCTGCAGACCAGCTGCTGAAGGAGCTCATTGAAAAAATAAAGTTAATAGATGGGTTTGGCCATTACACAGTTTTCTGAATTAAATAAATATTTAAAATCTCATTAGTGGAACGAGTAATGCATAAAACTTAGCAATCGGAATTTTGATGTACAGATACCATAAGAACATTATCTTGCAAGTAAAATTTAACTAATGCGTACTGTTCTTTTTTTCATTTGGCTTTCAGCCATTTCCTTTAGTTGTTCAAAAAGTAGTAATAATTCTGGGGGAGGAGGAACTACGCCAAAGGTGCTGCCGGTTGTTACAACCAATGGTACCGTAACAATATTCAATTTTAATTCCGCCTCAAGCGGAGGCAATATAGTTAGTGATGGAGGTGCCGCTATTATTGCAAGAGGTGTTTGCTATGCAACGCATTCAAATCCTACACTTAGTGATAATGTGATTTACAGCGGATTTGGCAGTGGCGCTTTTTCAGCCACTATGCATAATCTTACGCTGGGAGCAACCTATTTTGTAAGAGCTTACGCAACAAATAGTGTGGGAACCGCCTATGGCAGTGCAGTGATTTTTACGGTTACTACTCCCGTTCCGCCATCCGGTGAAAATTATGCAACCGGCGATCTTAAATTGGGAACCTATGATGTACCAACCGTTTGGAAGAATGGTCTTCCTTCGCCGCTTACAACAGGTACAAATCCGGCACACGCATATTCCATTTATGTTTATGCTGGATCGGATGTTTATGTATCGGGATACGAAAGGAATGGTTCGATAGATATGGCCAGGTTGTGGAAAAACGGTGTTGGCAGTTTTCTAACAAATAGTTCTGGCGGGGGAGGCATTGGCAGGTCGGTATTTGCAAATGCATCTGATGTGTATGTTGCCGGCGAATCACAAAATGCGGGTGTTACCATGGCTACGCTGTGGAAGAATGGAATTGCAAGTTTCTTATCATCGGGAACAAGCTCAGCGTACGCCTACTCGGTTTTTGTTTACGGTGGTACCGATGTATATGTTGCCGGTAGCGAAGGCAATATGGCAAAGATCTGGAAAAATGGGACACAACTTTATTCATCAAACGGAGCTAATACAACAATTGCCAATTGGGTTACTGTTTTCTATCCCGAATGGTATGCTGCAGGTTCG
>JBATAS010000085.1:0-3956 GCA_049661965.1 Ferruginibacter sp.
GCAACTGGCTTCTAACCTGCAGAGCATACGTGAAGAGGAGCGTACTAATATTGCCCGTGAAATTCATGATGAACTGGGCCAGCAGTTAACAGGACTTAAAATGGACTTGCATTGGCTGATAAAAAAAGTAAGCAATAATGAACAGGAAATACAAAATAAGCTGGGTGAATCTGTAGAACTGATAAATGCAACCATTGCAACCGTAAGGAAAATTTCAACTGATCTGCGTCCCAGCATTCTGGATGATCTTGGACTTATTGCGGCATTGGAATGGCAGGCTAAGGAATTTCAAAAGCGTTCGGGTACCAAAGTTGAATTTATAAATAATGCCGGTAATATTTCAATAGAACCCGAAGTGGCTACGGCAATTTTCCGGATTTTTCAGGAGCTGCTTACAAACATTGCAAGGCATGCCAACGCAACATTTGTTCAGGTAGAATTAAAAAAGAACGAAAGAAATCTTTACTTTAGTTTAAATGACAACGGAGTTGGTTTTGATCCGGACAGCATAAAAAATAAAAAAACGCTGGGATTGCTGGGTATAAAGGAACGGTCATTACTTTTAGGAGGTACTTATGAAATTAAAAGCGCACCCGGTAAAGGTTCTGTAACCAATATTTCGGTGCCGGTAAATTTTATCACTAATACAAACTAAAATTGTGAGTTATGTTACGTATATTAATTGCAGATGATCATACAGTTGTACGAAAAGGGTTAAAGCAGATCTTGCTTGATGAATTTCCTACAGCAGAAATTGAAGAAGTACCAGATGCTGAAGAGCTGATTAATAAAGTTATGAATGCTACATGGGATGTTGTGGTCAGCGACCTTTCTATGCCGGGCCGCAGCGGCCTGGATGCACTGCAACAGATAAAGCTTAGCTTCCCTGATTTACCGGTTTTAATTTTAAGTATTCATCCCGAAGAACAATATGCTTTACGTGCATTAAAATCCGGAGCCTCGGGTTATCTTAGTAAGGATACAGCTCCCGATGAACTGGTAAAAGCGGTGCAGAAAGTTTTACTGGGTAAAAAATATATCTCTCAGGCCATTGCCGAAAAACTGGCCAATACTTTTTCTTCAGGCAGTTCCAAGAGCCCGCATGAAACCCTCAGCGACAGGGAATTTGATGTGATGAAACTGTTAGCTAATGGAAAATCGGTTTCGGAAATTGCCGATATGTTTTCGTTAAGTGTAACAACCGTAAGTACCTATCGGGCAAGGGTTATGTCAAAAATGGATATGAAATCAAACTCTGATCTTACCCGCTATGCCATAGAAAATAATCTTATATAAAAGTTTAGTTGCTCAGAGGTGTGTAGCTGTTATACTACAAAGGCAAGCTATTATATACTATATCAATTAGAATTCAATTAGCATAACTTGTGTGAGGAATTCTATACCTACTTAAAAATTAATGGAATACCCAAGGAGTTTTTTTAATTACTTATTAAAGTTGAAACCGGCTTTAATACCAATTGCAATATTATAAAGCATTAGCTGTTTTTTGCCTGCAAACAACAGTTTAGAATATTACACTATGACTGACCCCAAATTGTAGTAAATCCAGCATTACACATTGAAAAATCTACTTACCTGGTTAATCAGGTACTTTTGAAAACTAAATAAGCATGTGAACATAAATACTGGGAATCGGCAAAACTTTGCTGATTCCCCTTTTTGTTACCCATAAATCCGGTCAATGGCTGCTTTGTATTTTTCCATGATCACTTTACGTTTTAGTTTAAGTGTTGGCGTAAGTTCACCACTGTCAATGGTCCACTCATGTGGCATCAGTTCAAATTTCTTTACCTGCTCTACATGGTTGAATGATTGATTGAAGGAGTTGATCAGTTCTTTATACAGATCTAAAACTTTTGGATTATGTATAGCATCCTCGGCAGTTGTAAAAGTTAACCCCTTGTGTTGCATCCACTCTTTTATATTTTGAATAGACGGTACAATTAAAGCGCCTACAAATTTTTGTTCGGCACCCACTACCATCATCTGCTCAACAAATGGCGACTCTTTCATTTTGTTTTCAATAGGCTGCGGAGCAACATATTTACCGCCACTGGTTTTAAACAGTTCTTTCTTGCGGTCGGTAATTTTTAAATATTTTCCGTCTTCAAAAACACCAATGTCGCCTGTGTGCAGCCAGCCATCAATAATTGTTTCGGCTGTTAGTTCAGGTCTTTTATAATAACCCAGCATTACGCTCGGGCCTTTTACACAAATTTCTCCATCAGCTTCCAGCTTTACTTCCTGCCCCTGTAGTACCAAACCAACAGTACCAAATTTGGTGCCTCCTTTACTGCGGCAGTTTACACTGATAACCGGACTGTTTTCAGTAGGGCCATATCCTTCAAAAATAGGGATACCCGCAGCAGTAAAAATTCTTATCAGCCTTATCTGGCAGGCAGCTCCACCGGTTACTATCAATTTAATATTACCGCCCAAGGCCTCACGCCATTTACTGAAAATTAATTTATTGGCAATAGCCAATTGTATTTTATACCACAAACTTTGTGGTTTAATATTATCGTATTCGTTGGCCAGACTAACCGACCAGAAAAATAATTTCTTTTTCAAACCGGTTAACTCAGCACCTTTTGCCATTATCTTTTCATAGGTTTTTTCAAGTAACCGCGGTACAGTTGCAAACAAAGTTGGCTTTACATCCTTCAGGTCATCGGCAATGGTATCTAAACTTTCGGCATAGTAAATAGATATACCACTGCAGATATAAATAAAGGAAACCATCCTTTCAAAAATATGATTGAGCGGTAAAAAACTCAATGCTCTGGCATCAAGATCTTCAGTAAAAGGAAAACTGTTTACTGCATTTATAACATTGGTTACAATGTTACGATGACTCAGCATTACGCCTTTAGGTGTACCGGTGGTACCCGAGGTATAAATAATGGTAGCACAATGTTCTGCTTTAATGGTTGCCTTAACAGCTTCCATTTTTTCAAGATCATCGGCAGAAATATTATCGAAAAGTTTTTTCCAGTTAATTGAATCAGCCAGCTCATCAAAGCTGTAAATATTTTGTAAAGTGGAAACATTGCTGCGTATAGCAAGTACTTTATCTAAAATTTCCTGGCCACTTACAAAGGCATGCTTTATGGAAGCATCATTAAAAATAAATTCAAGCTCTTTTACATTAGTAGTGGGGTAGATAGGGCAGATAGCTGCACCAATCTGCTGGCAGGCCATATCCAGCATCAGCCATTCGGGGCGGTTTTTAGAGATCAGGGCAATCTTATCCTGGTTCTCAATCTTCATGTCATTCCCGCTTACACCCAGTTTCATCAATGCAGCACTCAGTTTATTGATCGTTTCTTTTACCTCGACTGTACTGTATTTTCTCCATTGGCCGTTTTCTTTTCCACTGAACATATCGGCCTTGGGAAACCGGTTTAACTGGTAATCGATGTAGTCAAATATTCTGGAATTTTCATTCATAAGCAATCGTTGGTTTTACAGGATATTTATTTGTTTTGATTCTTTAGTTTTTCATATTCCCTTTCTGTCAGGCTGTTCTTATCGGTTTTATAGGCTCTGATGAATTTCATAACCAAACCGATACCAAGGCCAAGCATTACCCATAAAGGCCACGGTGTACCATGATAGTCTCCCCGACCTGTGGTAAAGAACCAGATGGCCCAGCAAATCATTGTTAATATTACAAAACCAATCAGGCTATCCTGAAAATCAGCCCGGCGTTTGGCTATCTGCCATAATTTTTCATCACGTTGTTCTTCCATGATTTTTAAGTTTAAAAACAAGTTAATAAAAAATAATCATACCCGTACAGCGGTTGTACGGGAGTATAATATACAATGATTTTTTTAATGATAGTATTGACCGGCCGGAATTTTAAATATTCTGCCCTGCAGAAACCGGTTGAGTTCGTTGTACTCTTTATTGTGTGTGGTTGTCCAGGTTTG
>JBATAS010000086.1:0-22619 GCA_049661965.1 Ferruginibacter sp.
GGATATATAGCTGGCATTGCCACTAAAGACAATAACACTTATTATATAGGAACTGCAGAAGGCTTACTGGAATGGAAAAGAAATACCAATGAAACAAATTTTATCAGTTACCGGGATGATAAAGGAAACCTGCTGCCAAAAAAAGCCGAACTGTATTCAATAGTAATTGATAAATATGACAAGATATGGGCTACTGCTTCGGAAAACGGGATAATTGTATTGGATAAAAACAGGAAACTGGTTAAGCATATTAAAAATGGTTCTGAAGATAAACAGCATGTAAAACTCAGCCGGGTTGCTTATCTGCTTGAATCCCCGGATGGGTTTATCTGGGCGTGTGGGGCGAATGGCCTCTGCCGGATAGACCCGCAAACATTTGAAGTGGATAATTTTAAAAACTCAGCACTTAATAAATTTGATTCCTTGCTCTGTTCACCAATCCTTTTTACTGATAAAGATAACCTGTGGATTGCAACAGGGCAAAGCGGCGTTTTCCACTATAATTTTTCAACAAAAAAACTGGATCAATATAATACCGGCAATGGTCTAGTGCACAACGGTGTTTTTTGTATCAATGCAGATGCGTCTGGGAATATATATATTGGAACAAGGCTTGGCTTGAATATACTGTTTACCGATGGCAGAATTAAAACCCTTACGCAAAAAGACGGATTATTGATTGACCGTGCAGAAGGACTGCTACTGGATAAAAATAACCGGATGTGGATTGGTAACGATATCGGACTTGCCTGTTACAATCCAAAAGATTCAAGCCTGGTAAGCTTTGATGAACGTTATGGATTAAGTATCTACGGCTTCCGGGTAGGTTCTTATTTTGAAACACCAAACGGAGAATTTGTTTTTGGTACACCAAGAGGGTTGCAGAGTTTTCATCCTGATTCCCTGTTCAATAAAAAACTAAAACTGAATGCACATATCAGTAAGATTGAAACAAAGACAATCGCTTCGGGCATTACTGATAATGCGGTGTTCAGACTTTTGGCTTATGATAACCAGGCAACTTTTTATTTTGGATCGGTAGATTTCAGTCAACATATCCGCACGTATTATCAATACCAGCTTTCCGGTATTGATAAAGACTGGATAAAAGTTGTTGATCAGAATGTGGTCCGGTACAATTCACTGCCGCCCGGTAAATATACTTTCAGGCTACGCATAAGCAACAATAATAAAACCTGGCAGGATGCCGGCAATGAAGTAACAATAATTATAGCAGCGCCGTTTTACGAAACCTGGTGGTTTAAACTGCTGGGCGTTTTACTGGCGATATCCATAATTTTTATTGTGATTAATTATTACCGGAAAAAACAACTGGATAAAAGAAGTGAACTGGAAACTGAATTGGTAATAACTTATTTTGCTTCCCAGATCAACAGCCATAAAAAAACCGACGACCTGCTTTGGGATATTGCCAAAAACTGTATCAGCAAACTGCATTTTGAAGATTGTGTGATTTACCTGAAAGATGAAAAAAACATGCTGGTTCAGAAAGCTGCATACGGCCCAAAGAATCCTGTTGATTTTACAATTCATAAACCCATTGAAATTCCAGTAGGATCTGGTATTGTAGGCACGGTGGCTCAAACGGGAAAGGCAGAACTGGTAGGTAATACCGAAGAAGATTCCCGTTATATTACCGATGATGAAAAACGGTCTTCGGAAATAGCAGTACCTATCATTATTGATGAAGAAGTGATTGGCGTTATTGACAGTGAAAATAAGAGAAAGAATTTCTTTACACAAAAACACCTGCAGGTATTGTCAACTATTGCTGCGCTTTGTGCAAACCAGGTTCAGAAAACAAATGCAGAAGAAGAAAAGCAAAGGGCAACGATTGAACTGCTGAAAAATAAACAGAAAGCTGTGGAAAGCCGCCTGCAGAGTCTGCGCCTGCAGATGAACCCGCATTTTTTGTTCAATGCATTAAATTCTATTCAGCAAATGATACTGGCCAATGAAGATATTGTGGCCACTAAATACCTTTCAAAATTTTCACGTTTGTTACGGTCCATTTTGGTGCAAAGTGATAAGGAATCCATATCACTGAAAGAAGAACTGGAAATATTAAACCTGTATATCGAACTGGAATCAATCCGTTTCAAAGAATCATTTCAGTACAAAATAATCTGTGATGATATGATTGATACGGACGAGATAAGAATTCCGGCATTACTGGTGCAACCCTTTGTGGAAAATGCCATCTGGCATGGGCTAATGCATAAGGAAGGAGAACGGATACTGAAAGTTGAATTTACAGAGGAAAACGATTTTGTGAAATGTACCATTGAAGACAATGGCATTGGAAGAAAAAAAGCTGCAGAAATGAAGACAAGTTCAGGGCAGGATAAAAAACATGTAAGTAAAGGAATTGAAGTATCGCAGGAGCGCCTGAAAGCTATGTGTACTAAAGACGGGCGGGAAGGCAATATTAAAATCATTGACCTGGCAGATGATCATGGTGATGACTGCGGAACCAGGGTTGAAATAAATTTTCCAATCATAAACTGAGTTTTATGCTTAAAGTACTTTTAATTGATGATGAAGAAAGGGCTACCGATGCCCTGCGGCTGATGATAGAAAAAACGATGCCTGAAATAAATCAGGTGATAGCCTGTAATGATAGCCGCAAAGCTGCCGACATCATTCATGCTTACCAGCCGGGCCTGGTATTCCTGGATATACAGATGCCGCATTTGAACGGGTTTGAAGTGTTGGAAAAAATGCCTAACAAAAATTTCAAGATCATTTTTACTACAGCTTACAATGAGTATGCCATACAGGCCATACGTTTCAGCGCTTTTGACTATTTGCTTAAACCAATTGATATTGAAGAATTACAGGCATCCGTAAAACGATTTCTTGAAAGTAATGAAGATTATAAACAGCAATACGACCTGCTGAAAAATATCATGCATAATATCCAGGCGCCATCTGCAGATGAGTTCAGGCTGGCACTGCCTACCAGGGAAGGGGTTCACTTTTTACAGCCTGCCAATATTATCCGTTGCGAAGCGATAGGTAATTACACAAAGTTCTTTATTGCAGACAATGCTAAAACCTATATGATCTCCAGAACATTGGGTGAATATGACACGTTATTATCTCCCCATCATTTTATACGTACACATAAAAGTCATCTTGTAAATAAAAAATTTATTTCCTTTATTGATCATAATGGATTTGCAGTATTGAAAGACAGTAGTAAAGTGGAAGTGAGCCGCAGAAGAAAAGAGGAAGTGATGGAAGCACTTAAATAAACAATTCAATCAATCTACCATTCATGAAATATTTTATCTGGATAATTTCTTCTGTAAATATTTATCTGGGGATTCATTATTTTTTAAATGTGATGCATGTTTTGCAGAACAGTAAGTATTCGCAAACTGCTACGGCTGTATTTGCCATATTGTTCCTCGTTATGGGTGTGCTTGGGTTTTATTTTGTCTTGGGTAAGGCAGATAACAGGTCAGCATTTTTAATAAGCGTTGGTCCATGGGTCATCGGTCTGTTATTTTTGCTGTTTAATATGTTAACCGGCGATTATAAATAATGGTGCATCTGAACCAGATCATAATACAGCAACAATTCCCGGATTATTTGCTTTATAAGCAATAGTAACATTGTCGGCAATCTTCGGTATCGAAATATATGGCACAACAGTATTGGCAGTTATTTCCTGCAACACCTTTTGAAAATTATAAAAACGAACTGTAATTGAAATAACAGGATCACGGTTTATCATCAGGCCGGTCTCTGTTACATGCAGTACCGTTGCTTTTGCCCGTATTCCGGTTCCAGCAAGCTCTACCTGCTTTTTATAAAATTGTGAACCTTCAATTGCTTCCTGTTCCGGAATAAAGGGTTGGCCGGGAGATATCCTGCGATTAAACAGATCGGAGAAATTGTACAACAACCCTTTAAATATTGTTTTGTTTGAAAGGGGAAATTCTTTGGTTGCAGTTTGCATGCTCAATAGTTCCATGTGTTAAGATTTAGAGTGTAAATATGCTCACTGTGCCTCAAAACAGATCGAACTAAGTAGTAAAAGGTAGTGCCAGCTTAGTAAACGGTTTTGACTTCATGTTTAACCTGCCAGCCAATTCATGATCTGGTCTTACTCATGTTCCCTTCCAGCCGTATTATACCATAACAGATAATCCGCCAGATAAGTATATATGACCAGGTAACAAATAATGTTTTGATATACAGTTCAATACTCTCACTGGTCTCAAACTCAAACCCTATAAAGAACAGCCTCATTAAAATGTACAGGAAGGTTGAAAAAATAATTGTAAAAAGAAAACTGCTTTTGAGGAATAAAATGATCTTCTTTTTTCGGGCAATAAATGATTTTATTAAATCTCGTTTTGAAAAATTATTATAATAAGGCATTTTGCGTATTTTTTTTAAGTTGCAAATATGCTGGAGAACAAAACAGAGAACCTCTTTATTTAAGTGACCGGAGCCTATTATTTAGTAAACGGAACAAAAAAACCTCCGTATTAACGGAGGTTTTAATTTGTGTTTGGGAGTTACAGATTTTTCTTCTTAAACAGAAGGCTGTATTATGTTATAATGCAATTTGCTTTTCTGTCATCATTTTACGCAGGTTAATTAAACCATAGCGCATGCGGCCTAGTGCTGTATTAATGCTGCATTGGGTTAAATCAGCAATTTCCTTAAAGCTCAAATCAGCATAGTGGCGTAATATAATTACTTCACGTTGGTCTTCAGGCAGCAAGTCAACCATTTTTCTTACTTTATCCTGGCTTTGGCCGTTCATCATTTTCTGATCAGCACCTGGCTCCGAAAAGTTAAGTACTTCAAAAATGTCGCGGTCGTCGCTGGTTTTAATTGTTGGAGTGCGTTTTACCTTTCTGAAATGGTCAACACACATATTGTGTGCAATACGCATAGCCCAGGGAAGAAATTTTCCTTCATCGGTATACCTGCCACCCTTTAAGGTGTCGATAATACGGATGAAAACATCCTGGAAAATGTCTTCGGTCAGGTACTTGTCTTTAACCAATAAATAAATAGAGGTGTAAATTTTGTCCTTATAACGCATTACAATGGTTGCAAGGGCATTAGCATCTCCTTCCATGTATAAATGGATAAGTTGCTGGTCGGTGAGATTGTTCAGGCATTTCATAAACTTCTACAGTTTTAAGTTTGTTAGGATTTTAGTAACAAATCCAAAATGTTGAAAAATTGCGTAGAAGTCTTTTTAGATAGGCTTAACGGTTTTTCTTTTTTTGGATATTGGAAAGTAAAAGTATAAGATAGTTTTATAAATAGTGTGGGTACAAATGCCCGATTTCATAAGTTTTTTTACTAAGTAAAAGTACTATACTGTGGTTAATAACAAGTGTAACAGCTATTCTTTAAGAAAGATTTCACATTTTTAATGTAACATAATTAATATAAGTATTTTTGAGCATGGCTATTGTAAAAGCAAAAAAAGCAGAAAAAATTAAAACAAATCAGGCCGGTATTTTTATAAAAGGTGCCCGGGTACATAACCTTAAAAATATATCTGTAACCATTCCCAGGGATAAGTTAATAGTTGTTACGGGTGTTTCGGGCTCAGGCAAATCATCTTTAACCATTGATACATTATTTGCCGAGGGCCAGCGCCGCTATGCCGAAAGTTTGAGTGCTTATGCCCGCCAGTTTATGCAACGTATGAATAAACCCGATGTTGATTATATAAAAGGTCTATGCCCGGCTATTGCTATTGAACAAAAAGTTATTACCCGTACACCACGCAGTACTGTGGGCAGTATGACTGAGATTTATGATTACCTGAGGCTGCTGTTTGCCAGGGCAGGCAAAACAATTTCGCCGGTTAGTGGTAAAGAGGTTAAAAAAGATGATGTAGCAGATGTGGTACACGCAATTGAAGATTTGCCTGAAGGCGATAAAATATTATTACTGGTTACGTTTAAACAGCATGCCAAAAGAAATGTACAGGAAGAACTGAATATTCTTTTACAAAAAGGGTTTTCACGACTGTACATAAACCAGGAAGTGGTGAGGATTGAGGATCTGCTTGAATCAGATAAGAAAATCAACATTAAAAAGTCTGATACTATCTATCTTTTAGTTGACAGGCTGGTGGCAAAGAAATTTGATGAAGATGACCTGCATAGAATTTCTGATTCGGTAAATACAGCTTTTTATGAAGGTGAAGGCGAAATGTATTTAGAGGTTAATAAAGACAAACTGCTTCATTTCTCCAATAAGTTTGAAGCCGATGGAATAGTATTTGAAGAACCTGTACCAAACCTGTTCTCCTTTAATAATCCATTTGGCGCCTGCCCTACTTGTGAAGGGTTTTCGCAAATACTGGGTATTGATCCCGATCTCATCATCCCCGATAAAAGTTTAAGTGTGTATGAAGGTGCAGTTGCTCCATGGAAAGGTGAGAAGCTGGGTTTATGGAAAGAAAATTTTATTAAAGCGGCAAAGAAATTTGATTTCCCTGTACATAAAGCCATCATTGATCTTACTGATAAGCAGGCTAAAGATCTGTGGGAAGGCAATGAACACGTAAATGGTATCAACGATTTTTTTAAAGAAGTTGAGCAGAATTTATATAAAGTACAATACCGTGTTTTATTAAGCCGCTATCGTGGCCGCACATTGTGTACCGACTGTAAAGGATATCGCCTGCGTAATGAAGCGCTGTATGTTAAAGTGGGTGGTAAACATATAGGAGAGCTTTGTGAACTACCCGTTAAAGATCTACAGACCTGGTTCGAAAAACTAAAACTCAGTGAATACGACCAACACGTAGCTAAAAGAATTTTAGTTGAAATACATCATCGTTTAAAAACATTACTGGATGTTGGGCTTGGTTATCTAACATTAAACCGTTTGGCAAATTCGTTGAGCGGCGGAGAAAGTCAGCGTATTCAGTTAACCCGCAGTCTGGGCAGTAACCTTACAAACTCCTTATACATTTTAGATGAACCTTCCATTGGTTTGCATAGCCGTGATACAGAAAGGCTGATAAAGGTTTTAAAAGAATTAAGAGACCTCGGCAATACAGTTGTTGTTGTAGAGCATGACGAAATGATGATGAGGGAAGCTGATCATATTATTGACATGGGGCCCTTGGCCAGTCATTTAGGCGGAGAAGTTGTTGCCGAAGGCGATTATGATGAAATTATAAGTAATGCCGAAAGTTTAACCGGAAAGTATTTATCCGGACAAATGAAAATAGAGCCGCCCAAACAGGTTCGCAAATGGAACCGCTCCGTAAAGCTTGAAGGGGCCCGACAGAATAATTTAAAAAATCTTTCTGTTGAATTACCGCTGCAGGTGTTTACCGTGGTTACCGGGGTAAGCGGTAGCGGTAAAACAACTTTAGTAAAACAAATTTTATATCCTGCTTTACAAAAGCTAAAAGGTGAGTTTATTGAAAAAGCCGGCTTGCATAAATCAATCAACGGCGATATAGATTTTATTGCACAGATTGAAATGATTGATCAGAACCCTATAGGTAAATCATCCAGAAGTAATCCCGTTACTTATATTAAGGCGTATGACGAGATAAGAGACCTCTACAGCAAGCAACCTTTAAGTAAGACGAGGGGCTTTCAGCCCAAACATTTTTCTTTTAATGTTGATGGTGGCAGGTGCGATGCCTGCAAAGGTGAGGGAGAGCAAACCATTGAAATGCAGTTTCTGGCGGATGTACATCTTACCTGCGATGTGTGCGGAGGGAAACGTTTTAAAGAAGAAGTGCTGGAAGTTAAATACAAGGACAAAAGTATTTATGATGTTTTGGAAATGAGTGTTGATGAAGCTATTGAATTTTTTGCTGCATCATATGGAGCAGATAAAAATGCTGCAGATGTTGCCAAAAAAATTCAACCCTTAAGTGATGTTGGATTAGGCTATGTAAAACTTGGTCAGTCATCTGATACCTTATCGGGTGGAGAAGCTCAGCGGGTAAAGCTAGCATCCTTCCTGGGTAAGGGAAGAACCAATGGCAGCATACTTTTTATTTTTGATGAACCTACAACCGGGCTTCATTTCCACGACATAAAAAAATTGCTGGCTTCTTTTAATGCATTAATAGAGCAGGGGCATTCGATACTGGTGATTGAACACAATACCGATGTAATAAAATCGGCGGACTGGGTAATAGACCTTGGCCCCGAAGCTGGTGACGCAGGCGGCAACCTGGTATTTGCAGGAAAGCCTGATGATTTGTCAAAAACTAAAGAAAGTTTTACCGGTAAATTTTTATAATTATACTGTTTTTGTTGTTATGCAATACCAGTATGAGATGATATCAGGCAGATTATTCTTTTTATTTTTATTATTGTTTAGATTTAATGAATTTTGCCTCAATGGATAATATCATTATAACAATAGATGGCTGGTCCTCATGCGGTAAAAGTACTTTAGCCAGACAACTGGCAAAATCTTTAGGTTATGTATATATAGACAGCGGAGCCATGTACCGGGCAATAACACTTTATTTTTTACGAAATCATATTAACTGGCTGGATACTGAACAGGTAAATACTGCATTAAGCGATATAAGTATAGCTTTTAAATTCAATGCATCAACTCAGCAATCCGAAATATATTTAAACGGAGAAAATGTTGAATATCTAATAAGAGACCTGGTTATTGCAGAAAAAGTCAGCGAGGTTGCCGCTATAAAAGAAGTACGGTCTTTTGCAGTGGCACAACAGCAGAAAATGGGTGAGCATAAAGGTATAGTGATGGATGGCCGGGATATAGGTACAACTGTTTTCCCAACTGCCGAACTTAAAATTTTTATGACAGCTGATATTGCAGTACGGGTTGAAAGACGATATATGGAAATGTTTGAAAAAAATCCTAATATTTCGATTGAAGAAGTAAAAGCCAACCTGGAAATGCGTGATTTTATAGATTCGAATAGGGAAATAAGCCCTTTACGTAAAGCAGAAGATGCTATAGAAATAGATAATACAAACATTAATATAAGCGAACAATTAAGTATGGCAATGAAACTTGCCGATAAAAAACTGCAAAAAATTTGAATCTTAAGATAAAGTTTGTACCTTCACTTTGCATTTAATAGCACTTGTCTCTATGATAAGATGTTTCAATGTCTATGATAATCCTCCACATTTTTGCTTACCAATACCTCTGATTTTCATTAAAATTCCCCTTGGATACGTCTGTCCAATCCTGTAAAAATTTTCAATAATTTTTTTTATTGAGTGCATTTTATTGTTTGAAACCTAAACTGAGAAAAATGAAAAAGACTTCTACTACAAGGGCGAAAGCGTATGTTAAATTTCAGGTTGTATTACTTGTAGCTTCGTTAATGTTATTTGCCAATACCACATTTGCACACCGTGTAATATCTTATACCCCTCCCTGCGTTTTAGCAGGCCAAACGGTTACTGTTAAAGTTATAGTTACGGCCGCAGATTTTACCACCTGGTATCATTGGCAATACCGTGTTAATGTACCCGGTTCGGCACCAGGCCCCTGGATATTCCTTGATGGAAATGCTTCAGGAACACCAGTTAATAATACAATAAACGGAACCGTGTTTGCAGTAAGTAATGCAAACAGGCTGTCAAATATTGACGACTTTGCCTATGACCTCATCATTGCAAATGCAACAACTGCATTAAATAATATTGAAATAAGGGTATTAATGGGAGCTGGGGCCGATCCACAGATTGTTACAAGCCCGGTTTGGAATGGAGAAGATCAGGCTACTACAGAGGCTAAAAAGATTCATATTAATGTAAAGCCAGGAAATGAAAATTGCTTTACTAACTGTACCGATAATGCATTAGTACTTAATCCTCCGGCTACTGCAGCCACACCTGTTGAAGATTTTTATGGTGGTTTTGAATCAGGTACTGCAAATTTTGGTATCGCAAACGCTGATGGCAGCTCTGTTTCTGCACAAACCGATTATACCCAATGGACAACCGGTTTTCCATCTTCTAATTTTTACGGAGTAATTAATAATCCGGATACTATGATTTATCTGGCAACTCCTTTTGCCCCGCACTCGGGCAGACAAATGCTGGTAATAAATGAGTCTGATAATACTACGGACAAGTTTTGGTATAAGGCTGTTGTTGCACCAACATCTCCTGTTCAAAACTATTTTAATGGACCGTTGTCATTTAAAGTATGGGTAAGTAAAGTGGAAGTAGGGGCTAATCCTTCTTTTGCCATCGTACTTAAAGGAACTAATGGAGCTGATGTTACTTCAACTTTAACCACTGTTCCGGTAACCATGACCATAATTCCGGGGCAACCGGGTTTTGATGCAGGCGATTGGGTACAGTATTCATTAAATTATATAGTTCCTCCAAATACGTACAAAAAATTAGAAATAAGCATGCGTGGCAACAGTACAACTGCTAATAGTTTTGCTATTGATGATATTTGTCTTTTAGTACCGGCTGCAGGAGTTGTACCGCTTACATTAACACCGTTAAAAGCTGTTTATACTAACGGAATAACTCATTTGAGCTGGTCAACCGAGCAGGAAAGCAATACTGCTTCTTTTGTAATAGAGCACAGCACAGATGCAGTTCACTTCAGTTCAATCGGTAGTGTGTCTGCTGCTGGCTTCAGTAACAACCGTGTCAATTATAAGTTTAGCGATAATCAGACAAAAGCCGGTTTAAATTATTACCGTGTAAAAGCGGTTGATAAAGATGGCCAATTTAAACTCAGTAATATTGCTAATGTGAATGTCATCATAAAAGGATTGTTTGTAACGGGGGTTTACCCAAGTCCGTTTACCGATAAAATCAATATCAGTATTTTAAGCGAAAGCAGTTTAATGGCTACTGTTCGATTATTTGATTATACCGGTAAGCAGATTGCTGCTCAAAATACTGCTGTAATAAAAGGTATTACTAAATTCAGTTTAGATAATCTTGCCAACCTGGCCAGGGGAATTTATATGGTTCAGGTACAGGTAGGTGAAACTGTATTGACACAGAAATTGATAAAATAATTTAAAGAGAGTTAACCAAGCACAAACAAAAGATGTCCCCCTGCCATGCAGGGGGCTCTTTTTTATATCAGGTTTTAAATTGTGCTGTTATATCTTCCATGGATTTTGTTACTGCAAAAAAAGAGACGATCTTCTCAATAACACCTTCAACAAGCGCATCAGGGCAACTGGCACCGCTGGTAAGCAATATCTTTACAGGAGTTTTTTGTGGAAGAAATCCTGCCTTGCTGATTTCTTCTTTGTTATGAAAATCAAAATGCCGGATCAATGTATGAGAAATTATTTTCTCTTCATTATTAATGAAATAAGTAGGCAGTTTGTTTTCACATAATTCTACCAGGTGCGATGTATTACTGCTGTTATAGCCACCCACTACAATAGCCAGGTCAGCTTCGGTTTCTAATAAGCCATAAACAGCCGATTGATTATCATTGGTTGCATAGCACAAAGTATCACGTGTATCAGCAAACCGTTCTTCTATAGTCGCTTCATCCAGGTTATATTTTTTAAGCATTACCAGCTTTAAAAAATTGGATATTTCCTGTGTATCACTCGCCAGCATAGTAGTTTGATTAACCACACCAATGCGTTGAAGACTCGTTGCCGCATCAAATCCTGCAGAATATTTGCCTGCAAACTGTTCTTTGAATTCATCAGCACTTTTTTCGCCGGTAATATATTTGCTTAGCGCTACAGCATCTGCCATATCATTAACAATAACCGTTGCTGTATTTGCAGCTGCATGCGAAAATGTTGCCCGGGTTTCTTCATGCGTGGGTTTGCCATGCACAATTACGGTGTATTTTTTTTTTGCAATCTGTTCGCTGCGGTTCCATACTTTTTCAACAAAAGGACAAGTGGTATTATACTTATGTGTTGCTATGCCAATTGCTGTAAGTCTTTTTTCAATGTCGAGAGTTGTACCAAACGCTGGTATGATCACAATATCATCAGCTGTTAAAGATTCATAGGGAATAACCTGCCTGCCGCTGGTATCCTGTAAAAACTGTACTCCTTTTTCAAGCAGATCGGCGTTTACCTGCGGGTTGTGAATCATTTCACTCAATAAGAATATTCGCTTGCCGGGGTTTTCTTCAATAGTACGGAAAGCTATCTCTATTGCGTTTTCAACACCATAACAAAACCCAAAATGCCGGGCAAGATAAATTTGTAATGGCCCGAAATCCAAAACTGTAGGTGTAAAATCCTTTTTCATCTTATCCTGCAGCTTGCGTTTATTTTTTATAGCAGCAATTAAAGGACTCCGGTAAATGATGGGAACATTAAATTGTTTCATTGTAATTAATAACAGCTGCAAAGGTACATTGTTGAAACTTAAAAAAATCCGTGCGTATTGTAATAAGCTCTGCTTACATTTGAATAAAAAATCCGGTAAGCACTATGGATAATAAACTGAACGTAGTTTTTAAAAGAGCCGGCTGGATTGCTGATACTAATATTTATGAAGTTAATATCAGACAATTTTCTGATGAAGGAACTTTTAATGCCTTTGCCAGCCATATACCCAGGTTGAAAGATATGGGTGTGGAAATTCTCTGGTTTATGCCCATCCATCCAATTGGAAAAATAAACCGTAAAGGAACTCTGGGCAGCTATTATTCCATCAGCAATTTTAAAGCAGTTAATTCTGAGTTTGGAACAGCAGCAGATTTTAAAAGACTGGTTAGCCTGGCACATAAATCCGGTATGAAAGTAATTATGGATTGGGTGGCTAATCATGCAGCATGGGATAACGTATGGACCGCTGATCATCCCGGATATTTTGTACAGGATGATAAAGGGAACTTTAAACCTCCTTACGACTGGACAGATGTTATTCAGATAGATCATACTAACCCGGATCAACAGGATGCTATGATTGAAGCCATGAAATATTGGGTTACCGATTTTGATATTGATGGTTTCCGGGCCGATCTGGCGCATTTAACACCACTTGATTTCTGGATAAAAGCAAGAACTGCAATTGAGCCATTAAAAAACGGATTGTTTTGGCTGGCCGAATCAGAAGAAATAGATTATCATAAAGTTTTTGATGCCAGCTTTACCTGGGAATGGATGCATGCTACAGAGCATTTTTTTAAAGAGAGTAATAATATCAGTAGCTTATATACCGTATTGGCAAAATACAACAGCAGTTTCCCTGAAGAAGCATATCGGATGTATTTCACCAGCAATCATGATGAAAACAGCTGGAATGGTACCGAGTACGAAAAATATGGCGCTATGGCTAAAGCCTTGGCTGTATTCAGTTGTACCTGGAACGGGATACCTATGATTTACAGCGGACAGGAAATGCCAAATCTTAAGCGACTGAAATTTTTTGAGAAAGATGCTATTGAATGGACTGCAGATTACCAGTTACATGAATTTTATAAAACACTGCTGAATTTGCGTAAAACAAATACAGCATTAAGAGCAGCAGATACAGCGGTTTCTACATTTCATATAATGACCGATACCGGAAAAAACATAATGGCTTACTTACGTAAAAACGAAAATGATGAAGTACTTGTGTTCTTAAATTTAAGTAACAGTACAACCGGTTTTATTATACAGGACCAGTTGGTAAAAGGAACGTATATTAATGTGTTTGATAAATCGGAAAATATTTTAGCTGCTGATGCTTTTATAAAAATGCAGCCATGGGATTACCTGATTTTTGAAAAGAAAGGCGAATAAAAAAAGGCAGCTGTACAGCTGCCTTTTTTTATTCTTTTGCAATATTTAGTCCCTTAGCGAAAGCGGGTATTCATAAACACCATCATAGCCCGGGTAAAATCCGCTGATGGTAATATTTTTATTAGTGCCGATTGTAGATTTCATATCGTCCACAGTCTTCACCTCCTTGTCATTTACTTTTAAAATAATAAAACCGTCTTTCATCCGGGTTTGATCGTTTAAGGCTCCTTCGTTTATTTTTCTTACAATAACGCCGCCGTTAACACCATATTCTTTTGCCTTTTTTGAATCAAGTGTAACAAAAGCAGCACCCAAAATATCTAATACGGCATCAGCTTTTACAATTTCATAATTGCCAGCTTCATTTTTCAATGTAACTATTACTGTATTTTCTTTACCATTTCTGATATAGGTAACGGGTAATTTATCTCCCGGCTTTTGCCTGCTGATGAGTCCCTGCATTTCTGCACCACTGTTTATTGCCCGGTTATTTATTTTAGTAAGAACATCACCTTTGCGGATGCCGGCAGCATAAGCTCCTCCGGTGGTTGGTACATCCGAAACATATATGCCTTCTGTACCTGTAGGAATTCCGTTTTTACTCTTTTCATCTTCATTAAGATCACTGGCATTAAGAAACCTTACACCTAAAAATCCTCTTTGCACAGTACCGAATTTTATCAGGTCGTCAACCACTTTCTTTACAATATTAACAGGTATAGCATAAGAGTAACCTGAATAATATCCTGTTGGAGATGCTATGGCAGAGTTAACACCAACCAGTTTGCCATCAGTGTTAATTAATGCACCTCCGCTGTTGCCCATGTTTACGGCAGCATCAGTCTGTATAAAAGATTCAACACCTAATCCCGAATCTCCGTTTTTATCTTTATTTAATCCAAGTGTTCTGGCTTTGGCACTAACAATACCGGCTGTTACTGTTGTTTCCAGATTAAGCGGATAACCAATTGCTAAAACCCACTGGCCAATTTTTACATCATCAGAATTTCCGTACAACAGAAAAGGTAATCCGGCTGCTTCAATTTTAATTACTGCCAGGTCGTAAGATGGGTCGGTACCAATTACTTTTGCTTTGTAAGTTTTCTTATTGCTCAGTGTTACATCAATTTCATCGGCATTTGCTACAACATGGTTATTGGTAACAATGTATCCGTCATCGCTGATAATAATACCTGATCCACTGGCTCTTTGTTCAGGTACAACATTACGGCCACCACGTCCGCCAAAAAGCTGGTTAAACATGTCATCATCAAAAAGATCGCTGAAAGGATTATTTTGCTGGCGCTTGGGTAAACTGTTATTTACCTGTTTGGCATTTGTTTTTGTTTTGATGTGCACTACACCCGGTGTTGCTGCTTCGGCTGGTATAGTAAAGTCAATCGCATTTCCCGGAAGGGTAGTGCCATCAGTTAAACCTGCATATTTATAATTAGCAGGTATTACACCTGTTTCCTGTCCTGCATAAGTATTGGTTTTAGCAAAAAAAGTTCCATATCCCCAAATTACAGCCAGGGTAGTACCTGCACTAAGGGCTACAGTAAAAAGAATTTGTTTCCATTTCATTTTCTTAGGTTTTATTTAGTTCAACAATTTTATTAAAGCTTTTGTTGGCATTGCCCGTTATTTATCAACTCTCATGCCTTACAGTACAAAATAACGAAGCAATGACAAATTGTTATTTACCAACTGACATGTTTAACAATTAATTAGGAAGAGCTTCGTAGATGGTAAAGCTATATTGTTTTTTACACTTAAATCATCTCCACTGTCATCTTTCCTGGTTTCTTTAATTAATAAGAAAGGAAACATAATGACGCTATAAAGTTAACAAAAATTGCATGCAGTCAACAGCATCGGCATAATCCATCAAAGATGGCTTTTGGGCCATACCAAAACTAATGCCATTATGGCCGCAAATACACTGAAGGTTTTCATTGCCTTGCAAAGTTTTTGATGCTGCTTTTACATCATCATAGAAACTATAATGCAATACACTGATGGCAGAAAATAATGAATCATTTTCTATTAGCAAACTACTGCCATTAGTCATGTAATAAACATTATTTAACAGGGCGATGGAAAGCTGGTAATCGTAATTGTTTTTAAATTTATGATGGTCTTCAAAATATTTGTATTTATCAAAAGCCCTCAGTAGGGGTACAAAGTCATATCCGGTCGGTACAAACAGGTGGGTAATATTACGGCAGCCTAATCCAAAATACTGATGAACATCATCCGAAAGATTATTTAATTCTTCAGTAGCTTCATTGCCGGTTAAAACAGCAACAGCCGTACGGTTACGCCTGATGATGTTTGGATATTTTGAAAAATACAGATCAAAATATCTGGCCGAATTATTACTGCCTGTAGCAATATAGGCGTCGCAACCTTTCAGTATATCGGCAAACTGTACATACTCTTTTAAGTCAGGTTCCCACGCTGTCATTTTAGCCACCAGGTGTTTTAAGAGTAAATCATCTTTCGAAGATAGTTTAATGGTTTGCTTATGTCCGCTGATGAAGACACATAAAAAATCGTGGAAACCAACCATAGGAATATTGCCTGCCATTACAATCCCGATATTTTTACCACCTACATTATCATCCAGGTGGTAATGCGTTGCCCATTGCTCTAATTTTTCTTTTTCCAAAAACTCCGAACAGATATTTTTTTCTGCAAGCATTATAAATTCAGGGGTAAACCATCCATTGTTAAAAGATGCTTTTGTTTTAATATTTTGCCACTCTTCATCATTGGTCAATAAATATTTTTGTAAGCGTTGTAATAATTCAATTCGTTTTTGTAAATTCATGTTGTTATTATTAAATTGCACTGGCTTCCATAAGGAGGTTTAAAAATCAAAATTACGAAGGATGGCAATAAAGATCACAGAAGAATGTATAAACTGCGGAGCCTGCGAACCGGAATGTCCTAATAACGCTATCTATGAAGGAGGTGTTGAGTGGGCTGTTTCTGATGGTACAACCATAAAAGGGATGTTTACTTTGATGGATGGAACCCAGGTTGATGCAGACCAACGTCATGCACCCGTTAGTATGGATATTTACTACATTACACCTAATAAGTGTACCGAGTGCCAGGGTTTTCATGAAGAACCTCAATGTGCAGCTGTTTGTCCGGTAGATTGCTGCGTACCCGATGAAATGTATGTTGAAACTGTGGAGCAATTAACAGCGAAGAAAGATAAAATGCATATATAATGTAGCTGTATGTATCAATGCATACGCACATTTAATTTTTTTTAAGGCGTAAAAGCCTGTTACAGGCAGGTGATATTTCCTGCATCATGGCGAGGGTATTTGTAAAAATACTTTCGCCTTTTTTTTGTTCCACCTGATTTTATTACATTGTAGTATGAAAAGATTTTTATTTTTTAGCATAATCGTCTTGGTAGCTTTTTCCTGTCAAAACAGGGTTAAGCAAAAAACAGGTGCCGATGCATTTGCAAAACTGGAGATGATGAATACCGACCGGGCATTTTCTAAAACGAGCGAAGAAAAAGGAATGAAAACGGCGTTTATTGAATACCTCGATAGTAATGGTGTGTTGCTGCGGCCTAAACATCTGCCTATTGCGGGTGCCGATGCTATTGATTTCCTTATTCAACAAAATGATGCGGATTATACATTAACCTGGGAACCCCGGAATGGTGCCATAGCCCGATCGGGAGAGCTGGGATATACTTATGGGATTTATGCCTTGCGGCCTTCTTTAAAAGATACAGTGATATACGGTACGTATGTAAGTATTTGGAAAAAAGAAAAGAGTGGAAAATGGAAATACGTGCTTGACAGTGGTAACGAAGGAATTGGCGACATTAAAAACGAAGAGGAATAAGAATGCGGTTGTAAAAATGTTAAATCGAATAAAAAAAATAAGCAGTTTTCAAAATTCAATAAATCCAGAACGATATTTCGTTTCTTTGTAAAACAACTCGTAACAACCGAATGAAGAAAAAAATTGCCTTGATTACCGGTGGCTATTCCGGTGAAGCAGAAATTTCGTACCTGAGTGCTTCTTCTATCGAAAAAAATCTGGACGCTGAAAAATGGGAAACCTATAAAATTGATATTAACCCTGCCGGCTGGAATTACCTGGCCCCGGATGGAGCAAAATTTCCGATTGATAAAAATGATTTCAGTATAACCATTGATGGACGCAAAATAAATTTTGATGCCGTGCTGGTAAGTTTACATGGTACTCCCGGCGAAGATGGAAAGCTGCAGGGCTATTTTGATACACTTAATATCCCGTACAGCACCTGCGATACAGCAACTGCAGCCTTAACTTTTAATAAACGATATACAGTGGCTGTGGCTTCGTTTGCCGGTATGCATGTGGCAAAATCTGTTCATCTTTTTAAAGACAGGCCTGTTTCACCTCAGCAAATTTTAACAACCTTAAAATTGCCTGTTTTTGTAAAACCTAATAATGGGGGCAGCAGTATTGGTATGAGCAAGGTTAAACAGGCCGATGAACTGCAGGCAGCATTAGATAAGGCTTTTAAAGAAGATGACCAGGTATTGGTGGAAGAATTTATTAAAGGCAGGGAATTAACAATAGGCGTTTTTAAAGTACAGGGAGAAGTGATAGCTTTACCCATAACTGAGATTATTGCAAAAAATGAGTTTTTTGATTTTGAAGCAAAATACAAAGGTGCCAGCGATGAAATTACACCGGCACAGATTGATGAAGCAATAGCTGCGGAAATAAGGGCAGAAGCCCGTAAAGCCTATGCAGTTTTTAATTGTAGCGGGATAGTAAGAATTGATTTTATTTATGATGTGGATGCCGGCATTCCGTATATGCTTGAAATAAATACGGTGCCTGGGCAGAGCGATGCCAGCCTGGTTCCGCAGCAGGTTGTTGCTATGGGCTGGACTCTGAAACAATTTTATACAGCATTGATAGAAGAATGTTTTTATAAAAAATGATTGCATTATAAATTATTATTTAAATTAACAGCGTGTTTAAATTCATTACAAACCGCCCTTTTTGGGTAAACCTTTTGGCAGCTATTGTAATAGCTATACTGGTATTGTTTTTATTTTTAAAAACACTTGGCTGGTTAACCAAACATGGTGAGTATTTAAAAATTCCTGCCGTTACCGGATTGAAAACTGATGAAGCTGTAGCCTTACTTAAAAAACAGGGGTTTGAAGTGTACATCCAGGATTCTGTTTTTACTGATACAGCAAAAAGAGGTGTAGTATTAAAACAATTGCCGGATCCCAATGCTACTGTAAAGATTAACCGTACTGTTTTTATTACCGTTAACCGCTACGTGCCTCCAATGGTATTAATGCCAAGGCTCGAAGGACAGAACCTTTCCTTTGCCTTAACCATGCTGGAGAGGAATCATCTTAAACTGGGAGATACAACATATCGACCGGATTTTATGTTGGGATCTGTTTTGGAACAGCATTACAACGGAATGCGTATTGCCGATAAAACTAAAATACAATGGGGCAGTAAAATTGACCTGATAATAGGTGGCGGATTAGAAAATAAACTGATAGCAGTTCCTTCTTTAATTGGCATGACATATGCCGAAGCTAAAGCCTATTTAGAGCAAGCTGGTATTGGCCTTGGCGCTGTTATCCCCGATGGGCGTTTAACTGATACAGCTTTGGCCTATGTTGTACAGCAAAGACCCGAACGGTTCGACGAAAATAAAATCCCGGTTACCATACAATCAGGCCAGTTAATGGATATCTGGATATCGCAGGCAATGAAAAATTTAACCGATTCATCAGCAGCTAAAAAAAATGAATTACCATGACCATAATAACAAATGACGAAATAAAAACCCGTTTAGATGCAGGTGAAAAAATTAACCTGGTTGATGTACGTGAACCCGATGAACGTGCAGAATTTAATATAGGGGGAACTTTTCTGCCACTGGGTAATATACAGACAATGCAGATAGATGATATTGAAGAGCTGAAAAGCGAAGAAGTGATTTGCTATTGCCGTAGCGGAAAAAGAAGTATGCAGGCATGTATGATGCTGGAAACCTTTGGTTTTACAAACGTAAAAAACCTGGAAGGTGGAATGAATGGCTGGAGAGAAAAATATCCTTAAGAAATAAGCCTCAGATTGCAAGATTGCAGTTTTTATAGCAAAGAGTTTTTTATAAAAAAACTCTTTGCATTTATATGGTTCTCCCCTTGTAGTTAAACGTTGGCAGTTTTTCCTGTTTAAAATTTCAAATTTAATCCCACCATAAAATTAAAACCCGCCATAGGGAAGTAAAAATTCTCTGTTATTAAATCTCCGCCATAAATATAACTGAAGCTGTAACCATTGGGTTCGTACTTTTTATTAAACACATTATTCAGTTGCAGTATGATATTTGTTTCTTTAAATAGCTTATGTTTTACCAGGTAGCTAAGCCTGATATCCTGTAAACCGTAAGGATTTAAACTTCTTGATTTTTGCGAAGTATTATCCAGGTACTGCCGGCCAACATATTTACTGATCAAACTTACCTCGCCGTTTTTAACCGGTGTAAAATTAATGCTGCTTGAAGCAACTACCCCCGGCGAAAAAGAAATATCCGTTTTGCTGTAAAATTTTGTTTGCTGTCCTCCATTGTCATAATCATCCAGGTATTCAGTGTAGTTTTTTATTTTGTTTTCACTGAAGCTGATATTGGCAGATCCATTAACCCAGTTGGTAATTTTAACAGTTCCCTGCAGCTCAATGCCCGCCCGGTAACTTTTATCAATATTGGTTCTTGTGTATGCACCCACATCATTTATTCTACCGGTTAATACCAGTTGATCCTGGTAACTCATGTAATACATGTTTATACCAAAAGAACAATTGGTTCCTTTATTTTCAACACCCAGTTCTATATCATGCAGGCGTTCGGGTTTTGGTTTGTCTGTATTACCTGCTTCAAAATCGTCACGGTTTGGCTCTTTGCCGGCCAAAGCATACGATGCATAAGCCTGCCAGTTTTTATTGCTGTAGGTAATGCCAATTTTGGGATTCAGAAAACTATAGTTTTCATTAATAATCAATGCCGGGTTATCTCTGAACCCGTTTATTTTGTAATTGATATTTCTGAACTGTATATCAACAAAGCTCTGCCAATGGCCGCCCCATTGCTGTACCCATTTATTATATAACGAAGCGTCATTCTTATACGCAGTAAGATTATACCAGAGATGATCTTTAGGTACAGCAGCCTGCACAGCAGCCCATTTAATTTCGCCAAAATGTGTTCCATCGTAACTGTTATATCCTCCGCCAACAATTAACTGTGTTTTATTTTTTTGATATTGAAGAGAAAAAATGCTTCCGTAAAAATAATTATCAAGCCACAGGCGTCGTACAATATCAGTGCTTGTGATAGTGTTAGTACCATCAAAATAATCAGGCAGATTATAATCAGATAAATCTCTGTCAGCTTTATACCCTTCGTAATACCCTTTGCCACGGGTTAAAAAAACAGCTATATTTCCTTTCAGGTAATTATTGAATTTGCGATTGTAGAAAAGTTGATAATGTGTTTGTGTATAATCATCTACTTCATTGTTGTAAGGTTCTCCCGGTTTTTCTGTTCCGCTCGGGTTATTGGTTCTGTCGGTTTCCAGTAAATATTCAGCCACTCCGTTCCAGGCCTGGTAAGTTTTTTCTTTGCCCGAAAAAACATTAAAGCGTAAAGAGTTCTTTTCATTTACAAAAGCAGTACTCAGGTAAAAAGATTGCAGGTTTGATGTGGCCCTGTCAATATAACCATCGCTGCGTATGCTGCTTATTCTTCCATCTACTGTAAAATGCTTGCCCAGTATGCCGCTGCCAAACTGCAGGTTGTTTTTCCAGGTATTAAATGACCCGAAACTGTTGTTGGTTGAAACATAAAACGCTTTATTAATTTCGTTGGTCTGTAAATTAATAGTGCCACCAAAAGCACCTGCACCGTTTGATGAAGTTCCAACACCTCTTTGAATTTGAATACTGTTTGCCGAAGAAGAAAAATCAGGCAGGTCAACAAAAAATGTGCCCTGGCTTTCGGCATCATTGTAAGGAATACCATTCAATGTAACATTTATCCTCGCCGCATCTGTGCCACGTATACGTATGCCGGTGTAACCAACGCCGTTGCCGGCATCGGAACTAACAACTACCGAAGGCGTTTGATTCAATAGAAAAGGAATATCCTGCCCCAGGTTATTTTTTTCAATTTCTTTTTTACCAAGATCAGTTTTAGCAAAAGGTGCTTTTTCATCAGCCCTGATTGCCTTTACTTCCACCGGTTGCAGGTAAGCGGTATCATTGAATTTTTTTTCGCTCTGTGCCTGAATGGCCATACTGCAAACACATAGTAATGCACTTACAAATAATATTTTCATCATTAAAAATTGAGCTGAACATCCGGGGGAGCAACCGATAGATTCTTCCTCCGGTATAAAAAATTGGAGGAATAGCATTTTCTCCCTTCGCAGGCATTATCCTGTGCAGGTTCTCGGGTATTATCTCAGCTTTGCCAATTGGCTTTAGCACCCCGGAAATTCAAACGGTTAATAAGAACTTTGAAATGCAAATGTAGGGCAGTTTGTTTTATTTTTTAAAATTTTTGTAACAAACCGGTATTTCGGTTCGTATAACTGAATAAGTATAGCCATGAAACTTTCTTGCTGAAACAGCTGTTTTATATTAAAGTGGTTGTTTTAGCAATGATGTTTCATCTTTTAACCATAAAATTATTATAAGATGAAAAAATTATTTTTAGCCTTTACCTGCTTTCTTTCTCTGACAGCTTTTGCTCAGGATAACAAAGTTATTAATGATGCCAATGCTGTTCAACGAAACTTAAATGGCAGCTTTACGGCCATCCGTG
>JBATAS010000087.1:0-2581 GCA_049661965.1 Ferruginibacter sp.
GGCTTTTTACCAGTCGTGCTGGTTGTACCGGGATCAAAAAAATGAATAACAGACCCTTTAGTGATACCTGAAACATATCCGGCATTTAAAACAATACTGTCAACTTTACTCAGTTTTTGATTGATGGCAAAATAGGTTTGTTGTCGCTCATACTTACCACCAAAAAGTTCCCGGTTAACGCCATCGCCTTCCAGTACTGGTTTTTGGCGTGGAGCTTTTTCAAGCATGATATTCTCTATCATGGCAAACAATCCCTGGTAAGTGATATTTCCTTTCAAAGAAGACATGGCTCTGCTGAAAGAATAAGATAATGAGCCTACCCTTTTTTTATCCTCGTCAAAACATTCATAGTTATTTTCCCGGGCCTGTGCTCCCGAAATGAGCACATAAGTTGCAGCATCTGCACTAAGTTTTGTTTGTTCGTTTTCCTTAAACACAGCAGCTTTATCTGTATCGGCAAAACGTTTATTGTTGAAATTACTGCTCACCATAGCAACATGCCCTCCTCTTATTTCTGCCGTTTGCACACCTCTTGTTCCCGAGCCTGAATGGCAGGCATCAAGTATAACAAGCAAATCGCCGTTGCGGCCAAGTTTATTTCTTAATTGTGTAACCTTTTCTCCAAACAGATCATCACGGATATATCCTTCCGCTAATTCTTTATACCTTGCCGGATTTTCGTCAAAAGCAGCACCATACGGCACTATGGCTTCATCAAGCCCATCTATCTCGTCAGCATTATCATCTTCCAGTTGTTGTCCGTGGCTCGAAAAATGAATAACAACGATATCTCCTTTTTGTACAGAAGCATACAATTTATCCAAAGCATCAAGAATTCCTTTTTTGGTAGCTTCCGAATCTATCAGTAATTGTATATTTTTTTCACTGAAATGCTGACTGTTAACCAACGTGTTTTTAATAAGCGGTACATCGTTAACAGAATTGATAACCTTCCAGTTATTTATATCTGGCTCCGGGTAATTACCAATCGCTACAATTAATGCATGCCTGGTTTGTGAAAATGAAATCTGAGATGCTGAAAAGAAAAGGATTGAAAAAAGCAGGAATTTTAAATTCATGATAAACTGTTTTTTACCGTGCAGCAGTATGGTCAAAAAATCATTGCAAAGAAGTTGGTAATTTCTTATTGATGAATTTTAGGGTTTTGTCTTTATAGGCATCAATAATGATATCTGTATTTTCCGATATCAGTTTATTTACAAACACATTTTTTGTACTCTCTTTCACTTTTACAATAATGGTATAAGCCCCCTGGCTGTAACCCTGAACGGGCACAGCTTCTTCAATATGATAACCAAACGACCTGGGCACAATAAATGATTTGCCGGTAAGCGAACTGCCTTTTAACTGTTCATAATAA
This sequence comes from Ferruginibacter sp., assembly GCA_049661965.1. Taxonomy (GTDB): domain Bacteria; phylum Bacteroidota; class Bacteroidia; order Chitinophagales; family Chitinophagaceae; genus Ferruginibacter. The sequence goes on from JBATAS010000087.1 coordinate 1,382, forward strand.
GCAGTGTAATTATCTGCAGTACTGTCAAGCGGTGCATTTCGCAAAAACAAGTAAAATTTACCAAGACATACATTATCGAAAAGCACAGCATCTTTATTTAAATACGAGGAATAAAAACCTATTTCAATATCCATGTTCAGCTCTTTTTTACCGCCCGCCGGTACTTTTGCTTTGGCATATTTTAAATTGATATCATCAAGCTTTAGCCGGAACAGGGAATTGTTGAGTATTTCGTAGGGGTTGGTTTTATCAAGAAGAAAACCGGCTGTAAAGGCTGTATCAGTATGGCCGCTGCTGTTAGTAAATGTTCGTATGATCTTAAAACCGTTAAACTGCATACCTACAGGGTCAAAAGGACTTTCGTTTGATAACTGATCGTAAAAATATAAATCGGTTAATGCAAACTGGTAATCGGCAGTATATTTTTTCTTTTCGTTGGCAATCACTTTTTTTATCGCATTGCTGGCAAGAGAAACAACAGCGCCAACAACCGGTGTTACTGACATCCCCCTTGCACTGCTGCTGCCACGCATGGCCAGCGATTCGGTTGGCTGATCTTTTAAGGCACTGAAATTAACCACATCTCTTTTTTCTTTGATGTTCATGTTCAGCTTTTCATCTTTAGATACAGAGCCTTTGTTTGAAGCTGCGCAGCCGGCAAAAAGACATCCAACAAACAGCATCGAAGCAATTGCACATACATATTTTACCAGTCTTTTATTCATACAGCTTAAAAATTGTTTGAAGAATGGATATTGAAATGCCCGGGTAAGTTACAAAATCATAAGAGTGTTTCCTAATAAAGCGTTAGCAAAAACTGCCATCCGTAAAATGATTGCTGTATTATTCCTGTAAAACAATTTTTATTTACTAACTTAACCAACTAATTTTCACAAAGGAATACTAATCACTGAAACCACAGGCAATACAGCAAATATCCCATTCCTGAAATACCGCTTTTTTAGACTATTAACAGGACAGTTAAAACCCTTACTATGCAGTTTTCTTCTTTTATTTATAAAAGAACCGTTATTCTTTATTTTTTCTTGATACTGAACATGGTGTTGTATAGCCAGTCCCCTGTTACAAAGGGTGCTGTCGTAACTTCAACCAAACCAGCCGATGCCGTAAACGGCGATGTTTATGCTATCATAACCGGTGTTTCAAACTATCCGGGCATCAGCCCACTCAAATTTGCAG
>JBATAS010000088.1:0-12299 GCA_049661965.1 Ferruginibacter sp.
CATCAGGCAAAATACCCAATGTACCATCGCCTAACTGAACGAATGATTGTTTATTTACCAGTGCGGTTTTTATTTCATCAATACCAACACGCTGTTCACCAAATTCAATTTCCACCTTGGCATCAAACCAATCGAGGCCGCTGCTTACATGTATATGTGTGTTTGGCCTGGCTGTATTAAAACGGAAATTGCGTAGTGCTTCAAATCCATATACCGGCACTTTCATTTCGTTCATGGCATCCACAAACAAAAAGAACCAGTTGTTACGCAATACATCAACACCTTTTAAAACCAGGTTGGTTTTATTTTCATCGGGCCTTACAAACATGGAGTGCAGGCTCTCCAGTTTTTTCAAAAAGTTTTCTTCTGCCTCCAGGTTCCGTTCAATGATCAGTATCTTATCACCATCGGGTATGGTGATGTTTTCTTTATCTGTTGGTTTGGTCTCAAAACCCTTATAGTTAAATACAGGCTGAAACACAAGGTAGTCGCCTCTTTCCTGCAACTGAAGTTTTACGTCGGGCTCTCCACTTTTAATTTCTCTTATCAGACTTTTATCAAATTCTACCTGGTACTCTTTGGTAAGCGGCAGAATAATTTTTTTCATTTTATCGGCCCAGTTGTCTTTACTGAGCTGAATATTTCCTTCTTTCAGAAATTTTTCGGCCTGCAAAACATCTTCGGCTTTTTGCCAGAGATACATCACTTCATCATTTAAATACAGCAGGCTGCTGTTACATTCATTATCAGTAAAAGGAATGGCATCGCCCATTAGTTTAACTGTGCAGGCAATTTCAAAATGATCTTCGCTTGCCTGTACTTTAAAAACCGGCGCAATAAAATGATCGCTCAGTTCAATCTCCACCAGGTTTGCTGTAGTAAATTGTTTTGCCCGTGGCAGATAAAAAATAAAATTATTGTTTGCCTGTTCTTCAAATATTTTTTTCAGTTTAGGTTGCAGGTATTCTGCTATCAACGCTTTTGTTTCTTCGGGCAGATCATCGCCATCTGTGTGAATAATATTTTCCCAAATGCCGCTAAAAGGCGAGTTACGGTCGAGGTATTTATTTATTTCAGGAGTCTGCAATTTGCGTATCTGCTGAACGAGTTGTTTATCATCCTCGTTGTATAATTCTGTATTTACAAATTTTGTAAGATCAAGTTTTTCAACTTTGCCGGTATATTTCACCTGGGCTTCATCTGCTTCACCTTCTACAGCATCCACTTCAAAATAAGGATACATTTTTGCATTGAAATTAAAAACAACTCCCAATCTTTTTGAAGGTTGCTCTTCCACAGCAACTTCCTGCGGCGGCAGATCCGGCACAATGAAAGCCTCTGCAGGCCTGGGTGCTGTGGCTCCGGCAGCAACTCTTTTAATAGAGTTGTCAAGCACTTTTAAAAACGGTTTGCCATCTTTATAAGTAAATTCAAACTTACCGTCCAGGTCATCTTCAAGACTGTAACCGTATATCTGCAGCAATTTATTTTTCTCCTTGTCCCAGTTGCGGATGGTATCGAAATAATATGTGCCGTAAGCATCCATTAACTGCAGGAACAATAAAGTTTTATGTTCGCAGAGCGGATGTTCTGTTTCGCCGCATTTGCAGGAAGTGTCAAAATTTCTTTCATCATTTTTCTGAATAACCAAAGGATAAGATTCTCCTTCAATGATCAGTTCTGCTTCCACCCGCTCATCGGCAGCTTTTAAAATATTTGCTTTGGTGCTGCGTAAAATATTTTCAGCTTCGGCATAAATACCCGGTGACGAAAGCAGTTTGATCATCTTCAGTTCAATATGCTTCATCTTCGCAACGGTATGTCGCTGGTTGTATTGAATACTGGTATTGCCAAGCATATTCTTATCAACCATGTCCTGCAGACGAATCAACGCTGCGGCTTCGTGGCGGCATATATCTCCTAAATTGTAAGGACATGAGCAACGGACCGACATTGATTTGGCATCGGTATATTTTTGAATATACACTTTATAAAAAGTAGCGTATCCATCATCTTTTACCCTGAAAACAATTCCGCCCATGAGCTGGTCATGCTCAACAAGCTCCACAAAACCCAGAGCATGGATTTTCTTTCCACGACGGATCACTTCGTCGTTGCCATTATTGTAAACATGCTTTATAAGGTGCGGTAATGCCATTCTTTATATAGAGTTGCCGATTTTTGATTTCAGATTAAAACGAAAAACTATGCTGTTAAAGTATTTCCAATTTCTGAAAAAGGCAATTGACAAAGTTAACGAAAAAAAGGAGAGCTCTGAAGTGTTACAAAAAGAATAGCAGGAAATTTTTGTTAAAGGATTTTTTGTCTATTGGCCAGGGCCGTTTATTTTGCAAGCAGTTTTCCGGCTTCATATACAACTGTTGTATTGGCAACATCTTCCGTTAAACAATAGCGGATATCTTTTTCGAGTCCGAAACCCGAAAGGCGCTGGTAATGTGAGGCATTCTTTGATTTCATGAATTTAAAAAGATCAGGCTTTGCCTCTTTGTACAGGGCAGATGCTATTTGAGACGAATCGCAGTTTATAGAAAAATACTTTCCAATACGGTTAATAACAGCTCCGGCAAATAAACTGTCTTCAATATTCACCCTGTTTTTCCAGGCGGCGCAGCCTAAGATTACATTTTGATTTTGTGCTAACAGAAAATCACATACTGCTGATAGGTTTGGAAACGATCCGGTAATAATTGCTTTTGCACTTTTATCCAATGCCATGTGCAAGAGTCTTGTACCATTGGTTGTGGTTAGTACAAGCGTTTTTCCCTCTATAAATTCACGTGGATATTCAAAAGGAGAGTTGCCATAATCCAACCCTTCGGCAATTTTACCATCACGTTCTCCGGCCGTGATGCTGTCTATTTGTTTTCCTATCCGGATACATTCGGCAACACTGTCAACCGGTATTATAGCTTTGGCTCCGTTATGCAACGCAGTAGCAATGGTGGATGTAGCTCTTAAAACGTCAATGATAACAACAATGCTTTTGTCAACATTATACAGATCCAGGAGAGAAGGAGACAGGCAGGTATATAATTCGGGCTTGGTTACTTGCATGGTTTAAAATTAATTTAAAATGGCTTTCCATTTTTGTGTTTCGGCATAATCTTTAATCACTGCATTTCTTTTTTTCAAAAGTTTCTCCAGGTAGGATTTAAGAAAAAGGCTGTTGGCTATTTTTCCAATGGTACCATAAGGGCTTTCAAAACTCACCAGGTCAATCATAATCGTACCGTTTTCTGCAACTTTAAAATGATGTTCGTGATGATAGCTTTTAAAATCTCCTCTTATCATTTCATCAATAAAAAGAGCTGGGCTTTGCATTTCAGTAATCTTTGAAGTAAACCTCCTGGTTTTAAAAAAATGCCTCGCCTGCCAGGTTACCGTTTCGTTCTTGTTTATTAAGCCATTAATTACGCCATCAATTGCTTTTTCGTTGGTATCAGCGGTAGAGATTTGATGCAGGTTGATACTGCGGCTAAGGTCGAAAACCCGTTCTACAGGGGCTTTGATGAAAGAGGTTATATGAATTTCAGGCATATTATCAATTAAACAAACGGCATCTTCACTACTTTGGCTTTTAACAAGCTGTTTCGTACGCCGATATAAATTTCGCTGTTTGCTGCAGCGTATTTTGTATCTACATAACCCATGCCAATTGCTTTGCCTAATGTGGGAGATTGTGTGCCTGATGTTACCTTGCCGATAACATTTCCATCAGCATCTTTTATTTCGTAATCGTGTCGGGCAATGCCTTTGTCGAGCATTTCAAAACCTACCAGTTTTTTTGTGAGGCCATCGGCTTTTTGTTTTTCAAAATATTTGCTGTTGGTAAACTCTTTACTGAACTTGGTTATCCAGCCCAGGCCAGCTTCCAGCGGCGATGTGGTTGCATCAATATCATTTCCATACAGGCAATAGCCCATTTCCAAACGCAGGGTATCCCTTGCTCCAAGCCCAATTGGTTTTATTCCGCCTTTTTTACCTGCTTCAAAAATGGCATCCCAAATTTTATCTGCATCATCGCCTTTGTCTTCAAAATAAATTTCAACACCGCCTGCACCGGTATAACCGGTAGCGCTTATCAGTACATTTTCAACCCCGGCAAATGTGCCTTTAGTAAATGTGTAATATTTCAGGTTCATTACATCTTCTTCCGTAAGTGTCTGCAAAATCCTCGTTGCATTTGGGCCCTGTATCGCAAGCAGGCAAGTCTTATCCGAAATATTATGCATCTCTACTCCCTTATCATTGAACTGCTGAATCCAGTTCCAGTCTTTTTCAATATTACTTGCATTCACCACAAGCATGTAAGCCTTGTTTTCTTCCAGGCAATACACAATCAAATCATCCACTATGCCTCCATCTTTGTTAGGAAAGCAACTGTACTGGGCTTTTCCCACTGTAAGCTTCGACGCATCATTACTTGTAATCCGCTGAATCAGGTCAAGTGCATGTTCGCCTTTTAAAATAAACTCACCCATATGGCTTACATCAAAAACACCAACCGATTTACGCACCGCTGCATGCTCGTCGTTAATACCTGAATAACTGATGGGCATATTATAACCGGCAAACTCAGCCATTTTAGCGCCTAAGGCTATATGTTTTTTTGTAAAGGGAGTTGATTTCATGTAAGTTGATTTTTGTGCTGCGAAGGTAAGAAGCATTGCGTTATTATGGCAGAAAGTTTGCTTCCGATTACACAAAATGCAAAATAAATCAGATGGAATTTTAATTGAAGGTCAGTGGTTAAAATCGTTTTGTATTCTACAGCTTCATGAATTTTTTGGAGTACGACTTGTTGTTAACATCTGACAAGACAACGATATAAATGCCTGATGGCAGCAAGGTCAGCGAAAACTCTATATCAACGCCCGGTATCTTATTTTTTTCGGGTTGCACATCTTTTCCTGAAAGGTCAATAAGGCGTGCTGTTTTAATATCAATATCTGTTTTAATAATCAGGCTGGTTTCGCCGGTAATTAAATTAATTTCTTTTTCGGAAGGATGATTTATATATGCAATGTTTGAATACTGAAAAGACCCGTTGCTGTTAACCATTTTAAGCCTGTAATACAGCTTAGGTGTTGTTTGCAGATTATTATCGGTAAAAAAGTAATCTCTGCCGTCAGTATTACCCGAAGCGTTTATTTTGGTTATTCGGGACCAATCTGTACTGTTGCTGCTTTTTTCAATATTGAAATAATTTAACCCCTGTTCGTTGGAGGTACTCCATTTTAAATCAACTGCTTTATTACGCCTGTTGTAAAACCCGTTAAATGAATTTAGTTTTACCGGAAGAACAACAATGCCCGATTGAAAAAGTGTAAATACATTCAACGGATCGAGACAGCTTGCAAAACTACTGTTTACAGGAAACGTGGTTGGGTCGGTTAAGACGTGGCCGGCTGACGGGTCCACATCCTGGCCGAATAATGAATATCCGTAAATGGTTTCATTAACTGCTATACCCAGATCTGCCATACTTATATATACCCCTTTAATATTCTGATTACTTTTTGTAGATGGCCGGCTTTCGCCTGATGCAATATCTGGATCCGAAACAAAAATGACATAATCAAAAGGGGATTGCAAAAGCCCTGAAGCAGAAAATTTTGATGCTGGTACAGTTATTAATGTCTTATAAGCGGTTGGGTTGCCTGATGCATCAACTGCAGTTATAGCAGCCATCTTAAAATCATCACCCACCCCCCGGTCAAAAACTACAAAGCCTGCTTTATCGGGTGTGTTAATAGCAATAAATCCGTTGGGTGCTATATAATCAAGCCTTTCTACATTACCATAATGCGGATCGGATGGTGTGTTATTAAAAATATTATCATACCCTGAATTAATGTTATTACCAGACATGGCAACTTCCATAGAAGTTATTTTGGGGGCATCGCAATTAAAAGTGCCTGATGTTGCACCTGCTGCCGGAAAAGCAGAGCATTTGTTCCAGTAGGTTATAAAATTTCTGTCGTCCTTAATTGTACCGTTGGCAACCCGTTTTGCTTTAGTTACGGCAGAAGCAAGCGTAATCGGAATAAAAGTGTTACCTGCGGCAGTAAATGAAACTATGCTTAAAATATCGTTGCCCGAAGTTGTTGCATAATTTATATTGAAATTTGAAGCTGTTGTCCATTGCGAAAAAGAGTAACCGGCACCTTTAATACTTGCTTCTGTTTGGGTTGATACATTATTGCCGATGTATCCAATCTGAGTTACAGGGGTTTGGGCCGAAACAGCATTAAAAACTATTAGTAATAAACAAAAAAGTAAAGCTTGTTTATAAAGAGTGTATGAGCAGTGTCGTCTTTTCATTGCCTGGTAAAGAAGAAGCGTTTATCATTATTGTATTTTCATTGATTTAACGGTTTTTATGGTGTTTTATTGCTATGTATTAATACAAAAATTCCACCCCCGAAGGGATGGAATCGTGTTGGTTTCAACTTCAACTCAACTATTGAAACGATTTTAATAATCTACCAGCAGGTCTTTTATATCTTCACAAACCTCTTTTACTGCTTCGCATGATTTGCCTCTGTTTTTATCTTTATCAACTTTAATCTTAAGCTTACCGGGATATGAGTTTATATATACAATTGTGTTATCATCAAGCATTATCTCATTATCCTTCAGCTCTTTTTTAAAAGAAACGCTGCCCTTTTTTATTAAATGTTCATTAAGGTAAACCTCTACTGCATGGGTACGGCTTTTTTGATAACGTGCATCCATTTCATATTCATCTTCATCATCCGATATAGAAATTGAAAAGTTATGATTATGAAAACAGGATGACAGGGCAATCAGCAGTATCAAACCCGGTAATGTTGAAATAAAAGACTTCTTCATTTTTTTTATTTTTAAGTATGACAGAAAACCTTTTTTAATCAATATTGATCAGCTGACTGTAAGCTGGCAACTGTGCATGTAAAGGCAAGGGGTCGCTATTATTTTCACTGATTTTGTTTAACTGCTTTTCGATTTTTTCTTTCGCTTTATCAATTTTATCTTTTTCATTTATGAGCGAATCTTTAATGCGCTGCTTTTCATTTTGCAGTTTCTGGTTCATTGAATCAAGTCTGTTTACCGGCTCATTGTTATTATACCTGTAATTATCATCGCTGTTATCATCAGTTAATATTTCAACTCCGCTGCTGTTAATATTTATTTCTGTACGGCTGCTTCTCCGGCTCGAAGGTTTACCATTCATATCGTAGAGCCTGCCATCGTCCTTCATAATATAATCCACACCTGTTTTCCAGTCGTGTGCATCATCATCCGAATCATAGTACCAGTCGTCGTTGTTCCAGTTTCTGCCAATATGTACATTATTAAACCAGCTTACACTCCTGTCCACTTTTATTTTTTTACCAACGGGCACGTAAATGGTTAATATCACACGTTGGTTACGGAATTTATCAGTTTTATTAACCGCAATTCCTTTATCTAAAAACAACACACTGTCTTTTTGAGTGCCCGAATATTGAATAGCAGCAGCGTTGTTTTCGGCAATGGTTCTTGAACGGCCTGTAGCCATTTTAATAACTGTAACCCTGAAACTATCAGTGTTAGATTTAAGAATACGCACATCAACATTATTAACGAAGGCTGTATCTTCCTGGATACCCTCAAAAGGTTCGAACGTTAAAAACCTGCTGCGCTTGTATTTTTCAAGTGGTGAAACAGCAGTGATTTCCATTTTCTCTACTGCGGGGTTTACCAAAGCTATTTCATTCTCAGTAAGGGTTTTACTGTTATAACTGAAATCACGGCTGATAGATGAAATTAAAAGAATAACACAAACCCAGCCAATTACCCAAAGTGAGCTGAATGTGAAAGCCAGCATCTTGCCATTACTTTTTGAACCGGCTATTTTGCGTATCAACCAGGTGATAATTGCAATAATGGGTGCCGCAATAAAGAACAGCAGCGTTCCCCAGGCAAACATGTTTTGATAATCATTGTGAATGATAAAATCTTTTAAAGGGAATAATCCAATTGAAGCTACTGCCAAAGCAAACAATCCCACTACCAGAGCAAATACCACACAGCCAATTATAAAGTAGGCAAATATTTTTGCTATCATGGCAATTACATTACCCAGGCCGCTGCGGTTGCGTTTTGTAAAGCTCTTTACATCGCCGGCAACCTCAGTCGCTTTTTCGCTAATTACACCAGAAGCTTCTTTTGCAAACTTTTCCGCTTTTTTTCCTGCTCCTTTCATTTCGCCCATTACTGAAGCCTTGATAGAATTCATGTCCACTTTCTCCCCTTTCATTTCCAGTTTTTCTGAAGTGGTTAAGGCTTCAGGAATTACTATCCATAAAATAATGTAAACAATTAAAGATGTTGGGCTGAAGGTAAAACGGAGTATATCACCAAAATCCCAGAAACCTCCCCAATGGCCCCAGCGTGATATAAAGGAAAGAAAAGGCAACAGGAATAATACTCTTGGTATCCAGGCATTGATGCCGAAATAGTTTCCAATACCGCTACATACGCCGGCTATCAGTTTTTCATCCGGATCACGGAAAAGTTTTTTACGGGTACCACCAATTTGAGTGGTAGCACTACTTGGCACTGCCACCCACATAATGATATACGTTAAAAAACCAATGCCCGAAAATAACAGTATCACAAAGATGATCCTGGTTACCACTACATCTATATTAAAATAATTGGCCAGACCACTACATACACCACCTAATACTTTATCATTTTCATCACGGAATAATCTTTTGCTACCGGTAGATGTGCCTGAAGAACTTCCTGTTGATTGTGACTTGTCAGAAGATGAAGCAGCGCTTGGTTCTGCAGGCATATCTCCCATAGCTTCAAATTCTTCGGGCCTGCCCATACTTTTGATGATGGCATTTACATCGTCATCTGTAATACAGGTGGCCCCTTTGGTCAGTCTTTCCTGAAATAATTCACCAATACGACTTTCAATATCATTAATGATTTCGTCCTTGCCTTCTTCATTCTCAAAATGCCGGCTCAGACTTTCGGTATAATTTTTCAGCAGGTCAAATGCTGACACTTCTATCGGAACCACACGTCCCTGGAAGTTTATATTTATTACTTGTTTCATGGCTTTAGTTTTTTGTTTCTTTAGTTGATTTGTTCCAACAAAAAATCATGGCTATACTTTTTTATTGGGAGTTGTTGAAGTTGATATCCTCTTCGGAAGCAGGATCGTTGTTAATAATAGGCACCTCGGCGGCACCAGGTTTCTGTTCTGTTTTGGTTAATGCTCTCACGGCATTGGCCAGTTCGAACCAGGTTGACTCAAGCTCCTTGTAAAAATCTGCGCCTTTGTCGGTAAGCGAAAAATATTTACGTGGAGGACCACTGGTACTTTCTTCCCAGCGATATGATAAAAGTTCTGCGTTTTTGAGCCTGGTGAGCAGGGGGTACAATGTACCCTCCAGTATGTTCAGGTTAGCAGCCTTCATTTTTTCAATGATATCCGAAGGGTAGGCTTCACCCTCTTTTATAATGGAGAGGATGCAGAACTCCAGAACTCCCTTTCGCATCTGGCTTGCTGTGTTATCAATATTCATGGCTTCAATTTTTTAACCTTGGCAATTGCTCTGCTGCAGCAGAGGGGTTGGTTAAGGTTTTTGTCGAAAAATAAATAATTCATGGCTATACTTTTTTTGAAAACTGCTGATCCTGGATTTTAGTGGCCTTTACCGGTTTTCTACCCTTTTATATCCTTTATCATCACTTTCTGATACAAAGATAATAGTATTTTAGTACTATGCAACACATAATACCATATTTTTTATAGTAGTGGGCGCTGAACATTAGCCAAATAACCCCGAAAGCCTTATCTGTATTGAGTTTTCGGATTTAAATTTAATTTTTTGACACCGATTGGTTTTGATGAGCGGTTTAAAACGGCAGGTGAGTGGAAGACTTTTGTATTGATTAAACGGAGAAATACAGCTAAAAATGAGAATATCTGTATTTAGTCTTAACTTTTGGTAAAATTAACCACGCTGTTAATTTTTTTATAAGGCTTTTTATTTCCTGTAACAATCAGCCTTAAAAAATGTCTGATATTATAAAGGAGGACACTACTATGAAATACATTTTTTACATACTCAGCAGCTTATTCATCTTAATAAGCTGTAAAACCAGCAAAGATTATTTATCACGCAGTGATAATGATAAAACCATTTTTGAAGCTATTAAAGCCTTAAAAAAACAAAGCAACGATTCAAATGCGTTGAAGGCATTACCATCCTTGTACGCTGCAGCACAGGAAAGAAACTTACGGAAAATAAACAGCTACAGTACTTCAAAGGAGCTGAGCCGTTGGGATAAAATTATTGATAACTACAACACTTTGCAGGATATGCATGATGTAATTATTGAAGTAGATGCAGCCAGCAGAATGGTAACGCCCGTTAATTATCAGCCGATTATTTACAACCTTAAGCAACAGGCTGCAACTGACTATTATAATGAAGCAACCTACTTATTAAGTACTAATAGCAGAAATGAAGCTAAGACAGCTTATAATTATTTTAAAAAAGCAGATTACTGGGTACCCGGCTATGAAGATGCCAAGATAAAGATGGATGAAGCATACCAACAAACCATAGTAAACGTGGTGATTAATCCGGTACAGGATAATTCCTATTTCTTTAATACCGGTTGGGGTAATTATGGCTACAATTACAGTAACGAATATTTTCAGCAAACACTTATAAAAGATCTGGGAGGTAAAAACAACAGCCGTTATCCTGCACGTTTTTATAGCGACTGGGAAGCCAGGCGTGATAATGTGCAGCCTGATTGGGAAGTAAATTTAACCCTACGGAATATGAACATTCCGCGGCCGCAAACTTATACTTATCGCCGTAATGCAAGTCAGCAGATTGAAACCGGACGGGATACCAGTGGTAAAATAATTTATAAGACCGTATATGCAACTGTAAATATTACCAGGCAATCTTTTACAGCCCGTGCTGATATGGAGATAAATATTACTGATGTTGCTACCCGTAAAAATATTACTTATAATACTTATCGTGAAGATTATAACTGGCAGGAAGAATATGCATCTTATACCGGTGATAGCCGTGCACTTAACTCTAACGACTGGGCTATGGTAAACAACGGTCAGTTTAATGAACCTCGTAAAGAAGATATATTAAGGGAGCTTTACCGCGGCTTATATCCACAGATAAAAAACAGGATCAGTAATGCTGTAGATTGGTAACGGGAGTTAGCTTAAATAAAAATTGTATAAGTAAGCCAGCTCATCAGGTAAGCCAGAGCAGTCATATAAGCCAGTTGAATCATCGGCCATTTCCAGCTTCGGGTTTCTCTTTTAACTACAGCCAATGTACTCATACATTGCATAGCCAGTACATAAAATATCAATAAAGATAAACCGGTAGCCAGGTTATATACTTTGCTGCCATCTGATCTTACCGCCGCAGCCATTTTCTCTCTTAAGGTATTGTTGTTGTTATCGGCATCTTCGCCAACACTGTACAATGTTGCCATAGTACCTACAAAAACTTCTCTTGCCGCAAAAGATGTTATCAGCGCTATTCCAATTTTCCAGTCGTAACCTAAAGGACGAATTGCGGGTTCTATGGCTTTACCCAAAGTTCCGGCAAACGAACTTTGCAATAATTCTGTTTTACGTTGCTTGTTTAATTCACCGGCCTGTTGTGGATTTTCTTTTATCAGCTGCTCATATTTGGCCGTAACGCCGGCCATTTTTTCTTTGGGGCCATAAGTACTCAAAACCCACAACAACAAACTTATCATCATAATCACTTTACCGGCATCAAATACAAATATTTTTGCCTTCTCAATCATGGTGGTTAATGCATTCTTCCAGCGGGGAGCCCGGTAGGTTGGTAATTCCAGAATAAAAAAACTACGCTCCGCACTTTTTATAAACCACTTCATTACCCAGGCCACAATCAGCGCCATTACTGTACCCATTAAATACAGTCCCATCATCACCAGTCCTTGTAAACTTAAAAACCCAAAATATACTTTTGAAGGAATAACCAACGCTATTAATATAGTGTACACCGGCAACCTGGCACTGCAACTTAAAAGCGGTGTTATCATAATAGTCAGCAGTCGTTCTTTTTTATTTTCGATGTTACGGGCACTCATAATAGCCGGTACAGCGCAGGCAAAACCGCTGATCATGGGCATCACACTCTTGCCATTCAGTCCCACTTTACGCATCAGTTTATCGGTAAGAAAGCTTATACGGGCCATGTAACCGGTAT
>JBATAS010000089.1:0-2808 GCA_049661965.1 Ferruginibacter sp.
GTTTTAAATAGTTCCTGAACCGACTTGTGATGTAAAAAAACGACAGTACTTGATTTCAATTTCTCCATTCATCTTTATCTAATAACTGTTGATATAATTACCCTACGAACCTGTTCGTTTTAAGTGCAGCTTTGTTTTAAAGTACAAAGTCATGAAACTAATTATTACACTTTTGTTGATAACCTGTTCCTTATCTGCGGCAGCGCAGGAAAACAACCGTGGAAAAATAACCGCCACAATTCTCAACAACCAGCAGTCGCCGGTTGAAAACGCAACCGTTGAATTACGCAAAGCCAAAGATTCATCGCTGGTTAAAATTGCTGTAACAGATAAAAGCGGTTTGGCAGAGTTTGAAAATATCCGCTTTGGGGATTATCTTATTAAAGCATCCATTGTAAATTTTAAAACACAATACTCAACCGTATTCAGTCTGTCTGCTGCACAAAATACAGTACAGGCTCCTTCAATATTACTTCAAACTGCTGCTACCGAATTAGCCGGAGTTACCGTAAACAGCCGCAAACCTTTTATTCAAAAATTATCTGACCGCATTGTAGTGAATGTAGAAAACAGCATCATGAGTGCCGGCAGCACCGCTATGGAAGTGCTGGAACTTTCACCCGGAGTTAACATTGACCAGAACGACAATATAACCCTGCGTGGAAGATCGGGTGTTATTATTATGGTTGATGGAAAACCAACAGCCATGACCGGTGCTGACCTGGCCAACTATTTAAAAGGTCTGCCATCATCGGCATTGGAGCGCATTGATATTATTACCAACCCTTCGGCTAAATATGATGCAGCCGGCAATTCCGGTATCATTGATATCCGCATGAAAAAAGATCAGCGGCTGGGCCTTAACGGAACCTTTACCGCTGGTTACGGACAGGGAGTTTATCCCAAAGCAAATACCGGCGCCACATTTAATTACCGCAACAAAAAAATAAACCTTTTTGGAAGCTATAATTATGGATACCGTGTTGGTTTAAATCACCTGTTACTCGACCGGAATTTTTATGAAAACGGAATTTATAACGGCGGTGATTTGAAAGATAATTATTCAAAATCACCTTTCAGTGGCAATACTGCAAGGCTCGGCATGGATTTTTTTCCATCTAAAAAAACAATTATCGGTTTTGTGGTTAACGGCAATTTTAATCATTACAAACGCAATAATGATAACAGCTCCATTGTACTTGACCCGCATCGGCAACCGGTGAGTACATTTAATTCATTAGCCACAAACAATGATCATGGCAATAATATTGTAGCCAATGTAAACTTTAAACATACCTTCGATAGCACAGGTAAAGAATTAACCGCCGATATTGATTATGGCAATTACAAATCGAATTCTTTAACCGTTAATGCAACCCGGTATTATAAACTGGATGGTACACAGTTGCAGCCCAACTATGTACTTAATGGAGATCAGAATGGTAAACTCAATTTTAAAACTGCCAAGGTTGATTATGTAAATCCGTTGGGTAAAGGCAGTAAATGGGAAGCTGGTATCAAAACAAGTTTTGTTTCATCGGATAATGATGCAAAATTTTACGACTTCAGCAATGGCACGCCGCAAAACGATACCACAAAAACAAATCATTTTCTCTACCACGAAAACAACAATGCTGCTTATATAAATTTCAGCAAAACATTTAAGAAATTTGATTTCACCATTGGATTAAGGGGGGAGCAGACTAATATCAATACCGAACAAAGGATCGGCAATGTAAAATTCGATTCCAGTTATTTTCAATTATTCCCAAGTGCATTTTTTAATTATAAGATAAAGGAAGATCAAACCATTGGTTTATCGGTTAGCCGCCGTATAGACAGGCCGGGCTATTCACAACTGAATCCTTTTTTATTTTTAATTGATGTAACAACTTATGCTACCGGCAAGCCGGGATTGCTTCCACAATTAACCTGGTCGTATGAACTGAGTTATACACTGAAGAATTTTAATTTCGGAATAAGTTACAGTCATACAAAAAACAACCAGAATGTTACACTGGCAAGGTTTAAGGAAGTGTTTCCCAATATTCCTTCCGAAGAAAATGTTACGGTGCAGATACCCATTAACCTCAGTTCATCCGATTATGTCGGTTTATCCATATCGGCACCAATCCGTATCAACAACTGGTGGAACATGACCAACAATGCCAATGTTTTTTACGAAAAATTCAACGGCAGTTTCAGCGGCACTACATTGAACAATGGCAAGCCTGCGGTTGATATAAGAACCAACAATAACTTTAGTTTTAAGAAAGGCTGGTCGGCTGAACTGAATGCTAACTTTAATTCAGGCGGGCAGTACGGCTTTATGGTTGTTGACCCCAGGTGGGGTGTTGGAGCCGGTTTGCAAAAAACCATCTTAAATAAAAAAGGAACGGTACGTTTTAATATTTCAGATATCTTCTGGACCAATCTGCCAAAAGCTGTTGTTACGTTTAATAACTATGTTGAAAAATGGCATGCTTTCCGGGAGTCGAGAGTTGCCAATATCAGTTTTACTTATCGCTTTGGAAATAACAAAGTGCAGGGAGCCAGAAGAAGAACAACCGCATCGGAGGAAGAAAGACAAAGAGCTGGAGGTTAAAACAAAATAGCTCATAAGTTTTAAGCCTTTGCTATAAAATATACTCTTTTGAGTTTAAGAGTAGAGAACCAATGTTGAAGCTACAGTAGTACAAAAGCTAAATCAGGGAACGGTCCCGAAATCGGGATGTAATCGATTTCGGGGCTCCTTTTTTGTTTCTTTTTTGGAGAAGCAAAAAAGAAAATAAAACACAGCAGAAGTTT
>JBATAS010000090.1:0-9910 GCA_049661965.1 Ferruginibacter sp.
AAATGATAACCCCATTCTTCCAGCGACAGATCAACATGTTCTTTTACAAACTCAACAATATCTCTACGCAATCCTAAAATTTCCGACTGCCTTCTGGTAGCAACAAATGCCCTGATATTACCTTCGATCGTACGCACCAATGCCTGCATCAGATCTTTATCACTGATGAATTTGAAAGCCACTTTCTGGATGGTTTCGGGATGCTCATTCTGTACCGAATACAGCAGCATTGATTTAAAATACACATTGGCCTGATCAATGGTTACGGCCTGAAACTCCAGTTCCACCGAGCGGTTCTGAATACTTACTTTTTTGTAAATACGCTCCAGGAAAGGAATTTTAAAATTCAGCCCGGGCCGCATGATGCGGCGGTATTTACCAAACATAGTAACCACTCCAATAAAGCCCTGGTTAACGGTTACAAAGAAACCCAAAAAGGCAAGGGCCAGCAAAATGACCCACCAGTAATCCTGTAAAAATTCCATAGTTGTATAATTTGAAATTGAAGATATTATTTTTTTTATGTACCGGGCAGAAAATCTTTGAGTAGCTAGGGTGGCGTCGCACTCTTGAACATTTTGTTCAATATTGAACTTTTATTGAAGCGTAAATTTTTCTTACATTGCATTGGCACTATTTTATTTGTTTCACTTTAGGTTGATTTTAAGGAAGTGAGTGAATAATGGTTGTGCCAATATAAACGCTTTATACAACCTACACACATCTCCATTAAAAATAGCTTTACATGAAATATACTCTTCTTGCATTTGCAACTCTTTTTTATATGAGTGTCTTAGGGCAAAATAGTTACACTTCCAAAAAGGACATTTCAGATATTAAAGAAATTATATTTTATGGTTATGATTTTAGCAATTTTAAATTAGCTGATGGAAAAAGGTTTAGTGATGAAAAAATAAAGAAATATATCCCAGCTTGGATAAGTTTCTTAACAGGAAAAATGAACGAAACATATTTTGCAAAAAGATTAAAAACCAATAAAGTAATTTTTGATTTTGAGTTCACTACAAAATTAATCAAAGAACTTGATGAGCAAACCTTAGTGTCCCTGATAAAAAATCATATAAATATAGATTCTCTGCAAGGCATAATAAATAATTATGAAACAACAAGAAAAGAAGGGATAGGTTTTTCGATAATTGTTGAATGCTTTGACAAGTCCACTAACAGAAGTTCTGCTTATTTCACTTTTTTTGATATAGCTACTAAAAAGATTATTATGACAGATTACTTCAGCACAAATCATGCGTCAGGCGCAGGCTTATCAAAATATTGGGGACGAGGTTTCTACATTACAGTTGATTCCTATATTTCAGATGAATTTAAATCTAGCTTAAGGAAAAAATAATGGCTGTACATAATATTACGAAACAACAAATACCTAGTCAAATCTATCACAAATGAAACTGCTAATACGCCGGGAAACAAATGCTGATGCGGAACAGTCATATACTCAAAAGAATTTGAAACCGTATAACAGCCGTAAAAAGCCATGAACTGCTTACATTTGCCCGGCAATCATGAAAAAAATATTATCAGCACTAACACAGCCTTACCCTTATTATAACTATACCCACAAGTTACCCAGGCAGTCGCTTGCTGTTTTCCTTTTGGTATTCCTTTTTCTCTACCTCTTCAGCCCGTTTACGGTAAATGAAACAGAACATAAATACAGTTATGTTGTTATCTGCGCCATACATGCGTTAAATGCAGCCGTTATATTTTTCCTGTTTTTTCTTGTTGTAAACAAACTGTCTGCACCATGGCCTAAAGAGGAGAACTGGAAAGTATATAACACAATCCTGCTCACTTCGGTACTTTTAATTTTTATTGGTACCGGCAGTTTTTTTTGCAGGCCTCTTATTTATTCTAATCCCGATAATATTTCCTGGCGTTATTTTTTTAAAGAGACTATTAATACTTTCCTGGTTGGCAGCCTCGTATTTGCCGGCTTTACCCTATTTGATATGTACAGGCTTTTAAAAAATAACCGGGTCGGCGCATCGGGATTTGAAGAAGAAATAAAAAAACACCTTGTCGATAAAGAAGAAAACCAGTTGGTAAACATTTCTGTTGAAAATGAAGCCTACGAAATAAACCTTGCCGAATTTTTATTTGTCAAAGCCGAAGGAAACTACAGCAGATTTTATTTTAACAGGAACAACAATACGGTTAAGGAATTAAAAAGAACTTCTTTAAAAAATATTGAAGAGCAACTTACGCCACTGGCACCTGCTGCCATAAGGACACACCGTACCTTTTTGGTAAACACAAAACATATTATTAAAATGACAGGAAATGCACAGGGTTACCAGCTATATTTTCAAAATACAGATTTTGCTGTGCCGGTTTCCCGTGCTATGATACCGGCTTTTAAACAGACAATGCAGCAAACATAGCTTGCTGTTCATCATTTTGATTGTTGTTTATCACAAAAACCTGTTGCCTGCCCCATAAATTGTTTTGCCGCTGTTTTGCAGCATAATTTTACAGGAATATAAAATAAAGCAGCTACGCAAATGTTTAAAAACAAAAGCAACACAATCATTTTCTTTTTCTGTATTGTCAAACTGTCACTTCATCTTCTTGCCGATTTTAATTCGGGTTACCAGGGGGATGAACTGCTGCATATTGAAACAGGCAATCATCCGGCATTTGGTTATATGGAATTCCCTCCGTTGATAGGCTGGCTGGCATTTATACAAAACCTGTTTCATTCGCAGTCAGTTTTTGTGCATCATATCTTTTCTCATATAGCTTCGTTGCTTATACTTATTCTTATTGGTAAAACAACTGTTGAGCTGGGCGGAAAATCCAATGCAGTATTTCTTGTACTGCTCTGCATTATTATTGCACCGGCTTTCGGCAGGTCGCAGCAATTGTTTCAGCCGGTTGTGTTCAGTCAGCTTTGCTGGATGCTTTCATTCTATCAATTGGTACGGTTCAGCAAATCACCCGAAAATAAATACCTCTTGTATTTAATGCTCAGCCTGGCCCTGGGTTTTCTTACCAAATACGATATTGTGTTTTTTATTGCCGGGCTGGGCAGCTTACTGCTGTTTAAACGCACACATACGGTTATACTGAGCCGCTCAGGGTTTAAATACACTTTGTTTTTTACCCTGCTCATCATCCCAAACCTGGTTTGGCAATACCTGCATCATTTTCCGGTGCTGGATATGTTTTCAAGGCTTTACGAAACACAATTGGAAAAATTATCTGTTGCCAATGTTATCAAAGACCTGGTGATTTCTTTAAATCCCTTAACAGCTTTTTTCTGGCTTGCAGGATTGGTGTATATGTTTAATGCAAAGGATAAAACTTTATATCGCCCGGTTGCTTTTGCTATTTGCATTTCCATTATTTTTTTGGCATTCAGTAAAAGCAAAGCCTATTATTTTTTTCCTGCCATGGTATGCCTGATGATATTTGGCAGCATCTGGTTCGAAAGGAAAGTACTGTCCTTTCGGCGCTGGATATTATACCCGGCAACTGCGCTGATGTTACTGTCGGGTTGTATTCTGCTGCCATTTGGATTGGCGGTTTTGCCACTAAACTCATTTATACAATTTGCTCATCTCAAAAAAGAAGATGGCCGTTATCAGGTTCATTACCAGGAATATTATTCATATACAAAAGCACAAAAAACATTAACAGCCATCAAAACAGTTTACGACAGCCTGCCTGCAACTGAAAAAGAACATTGCCTGATATGGGGCAAACACTATAGCCAGGCAGGCATTGTAAATTTGTACAGGCAGCAATATGGCCTGCCAAAAGCATTTTCATATCATGGCAGTTTTTATTTATGGGCACCTGAAGGGGCCATGCCCGAAACGGTTATTGCTTTTACCAATGGTGAAGCCAGCATTAATTTTTTCCGTAGTTTTTTCAGTACAGTAGTTCCGGTATCAAAAGTGTATAACCCTTATGCCGATTTTGATAAAGACCTTTGGCAAACCATTTATATCTGTAAAGATCCCAAACAAACATTCGGAGGTTTAAAAGAAGAATTCAGGGCGAGGGTGTTCGAATAGAAAACTGGTTTAGGTTCACTCATCCCCGATTTTATTCCCTATCTTTTCGTCATGTTTAACCGCAGTATCAGCAGATGGGCCATGGTGCTCCTTTTCATTAATGGCGTTATTGGTGCAGGTATTTTTGGCTTACCCTCCAAAGTTTTTAAAGAGATTGGTGTGTACAGCATTGCTGCGCTGTTGGTTTGTGCAGTTACGGTTTTCATCATCATTTTATGCCTGGCCGAAGTAAGCAGCCGCTTTGATAAAACCGGCGGGCCTTATCTATATGCACAATCTTCACTTGGGCCGCTTACAGGTTTTGCAACGGGGTGGCTGTTATTGCTTACCAGGTTTATTACTTACGCTGCATTGGTTAATTTACTGGTCACTTATCTTTCTTACTTCTCGGAATGGTTTGCACAGCCAATGCCACGGATTGTTACCATAACTTCTATCACTTTAGTATTGGCATTTATAAATCATATCGGCGTAAAGAACACAACCAGGGTAAATAATTTTTTAACTATCGCAAAACTGCTGCCGCTGTTTTTATTTATTGGGGTTGGATTATTTTTTTTAGCACCTGAAAATTTTGAAATAAAAGAAACACCAGGCGTTGGTCCTTTTTCATCAACAGTATTATTGCTGGTATTCGCCTTCGGCGGATTTGAATCGGTATTGGTCAATTCAGGAGAAGTTAAGAACCCAAAAAAGAATTTACCATTTGCATTGTTGCTGGCATCTGTCTGTATTGTTATTATTTATGTGTTGATACAAATTGTAAGCATTGGTACCCTGCCCGGCCTTGCATCCTCAAGTAAACCCTTAGCCGATGCAGCAGGATTGTTCATGGGTAAAACGGGTTCAACCATCATTGCCATTGGTGCTTTGTTTTCCATTACCGGCACATTAAATGCCATCATGCTGGTAGGTACCCGGCTACCATATGCATTCGCCGAAGAGAAACAGTTTCCAAAAGTTTTTTCATTCATCCATCCAAAATACAAAACACCTACACTTTCATTACTGCTGTTTACGGGCATCACACTCATCGTTTCTATAACCAACAGTTTTATTTATGCAGCTACCATCAGTGCCATTACCCGGGTGATGATCTATGGTATTGTTTGTTTTGCATTGATCAGGCTTCGCCAAAAAGATTCATCAAAAACAGGTTATTTCAGAATACCCTTTGGCAATGCAGTTGCTGTTGCCGGCATGGGCGTAACTGTATGGTTGCTCAGCAGTTCAAAACTTAGCGAGTTGAGAGATGTGGCGATTGCCATAGCGGTTGGATTACTTATTTATATGTACATGGAGTTTCAGAAAAAGAGAAAAGGCATGTAACTTTAATTAAACCATAAACAAGTTCAGCCAGATCAGTAAAACTTTAAAGTTCTTATGAAATACCTTACCGCATTTAAAAATTTTGCAGAATCGGCTTAATCGTTATTTTTAACCGGTTTTGTTAATGAATAATTACTGAAATGAATAAATTATTACTCCTCCTCTTACTGAACAGTACAAGCCTGACATCTTTTTGCCAGGTTACCTACCCCTACCAGGATATTAAACTGGAAAAACAATCAGATTATACCGAAACAGAGCCTTTGGCTTTATCTGCCGCAACATTTTTATTAACCACCCCCTTTGCCGAAGTAGATACCGACAGGGCCAATGCCTTACGTTTTTTATCAAAATGGATGACTGGTACAAAAGACTACAGCTTTTACCTGCAGGGCGTTGCAGAAAATATCAGGGACGATGTAAATGTGTTAAGCCTGTTTATTGCAGCCATGGTAAAGTACAGCCTGGAGCATAAAGAAGTAACCAGTTCATTAACCGTAGAGCAAAATGCATGCAAACTGGTACTGGCTTATTGCGATAACGCTGCTAATAATTTCAAACTGAAAAAGAAGATACGAAAACGGCTCGAAAATAATTAATGCATTATTTAAAACAATGCCGCAACTATTGTAATCATGAAAAAAATAATCTGCTTACTTATATTATTCACCTGTTTAGTTAATGCTGCATTGGCACAGCGCACTACAGCGGCAGATATTATTGCTGAAGGCATAAAGCTTCACGATAAAGGTGATTATGAGGGAGCCATATTACAATACAAAAAAGCGTTGCTGCTTAACGTCAAAGAAACACACGCCATCTATGAAATGGCCTCATCTTATTTTGCACTGAAGGATTACAAAAAAGCGATTGAATACAGTAATATGGCAATCGCTTCGGGGAGTGATTATGCTAACCAGGCTTATATTATTAAAGGATCTGCACAGGATCTTTCGGGAAAACCGCTTGATGCTGTAAAAACATACCGGGAAGGAATTGGCAAATATCCCAAAGACCACTTATTGCATTATAACCTGGCGCTAACCTCTTTTAATCTTAAAAAATATAAAGATGCGGATGAGGCATTGATGAAAGCTTTACAACTGAGTCCGGCACATGCCAGCAGTCATTTATTACTGGGGTATTCTATGAGTCTGCAGGGCAAACGGGTAAAAACCATACTGGCACTTGGTAATTTTCTGCTGCTGGAACCGTCAGGTACCCGGTCGCTGGCCGCACTTGAATTGCTGGAACAAAAATTTAAACCTGAAACCGGAAAGTCGCAATCTGTAAGTGATTCCGACGATTTTAATACAGCCGAGCTTATGCTACCCCTGCTGGAAAGCAGTAACAAAGCTGAAGCTAATAAAGATAAATCGGCCAATGAACTGTTTGCAGGAAACATGAAATCGCTGTTTACCATACTGGGCGAACTGAAAGAAGCCAACAAAGGTTTTTGGTGGGATTACTATGTTGACTTCTTTTATACAATGGTCACCAAAGATCATACAGAAGCTTTTTCGTATTATATACTCCAGTCGAATAAAGATAACCTGGTTTATACATGGCTGGAGGAGAATAAAGAAAAGTTCAACGCATTTTCCAATTGGTATACGGCCTATAAAAGATAGTATAGCTTTTGAGCAAAAAAAACGAAATCGTTTTATAGTTTTATAGTCTGTTTCATATTTGTACCTTTAAGCATCAGCAGCCGGTTTTTAACCGGCAATTCTCCGGGCAAATAAATATTATTAATGATCTCATTCAGTAAAATCAAACAGTTCCTCAAAAAAAAATACGATTCCATTGATAATACCGGGCTCAAGAACAATATTCTGAATGCATTTCCTTTTTGGCTGGGCGCTTTTATTACCGGTGGTGTGGCCGTTATTTATGCCGCTTTATTTTCGCTGGTTGAGTCGGGTACTGTATATGTATACAAACACGCCAGCTGGTCATTTTTTATCATAACGCCTTTATGTTTTTTGCTGGCCCTGTGGGTGGTTGCCAGGTTTGCCGAGTATGCCCGTGGCAGTGGCATTCCGCAGGTAAGTGCAGCTATAGAGCTCACAAATCCTAAACATAACTATAAAGTAAACAGGTTACTTAATGTTAAAGTACTTGTTGTAAAAGTAGTATCAAGCCTGGTAATGGTTTTTGGTGGCGGTGTGGTTGGCCGTGAGGGGCCCACCATTCAGATATCGGCCACCATTTATAAAAAGATAAATGACTGGCTGCCTAAATGGTACCCCAAAATTTCGAAACGGAACATGATTGTTACCGGTGCTGCTGCCGGACTGGCATCGGCATTCAATACACCACTGGGTGGTATTGTATTTGCTATTGAAGAACTTACCAAAATACATTTCAGCTTTTTTAAATCGGCGCTGCTTACCGGCGTTATCATTGCGGGTTTAACAGCCCTTAATTTTTTAGGCCCTTACCTGTACCTGGGTTACCCGGTGCTGAACGAAATTCCCGGATGGATTGTTCTGGTGGTTATTCCTGTTGCTTTAATAACCGGCATTTGTGGCAGCGGCATGGGCAGGATCATACTTTTTATTTTTAAAAAGAAAGAAGCACTTAAAAAAAATTACCAGAAATATATTTATGTAATTGTATGCGGATTGATCATTGCATCGCTGGCTGTTTTTATTGATCACCGCACATTTGGCTCGGGCAAGGAAATAATGGTAAGTACGTTATTTACCGATAATAAACAACTGGAATGGTACATGCCCATTTTAAGAATTGTGGGACCGATCATTTCATTTTCAACCGGTGCTGCCGGTGGTATTTTTGCACCATCCTTAAGTGCCGGCGCCAGCATTGGTGCTGTAGCTGCAAACCTGTTTCAATTATCGGGCCCGGCAACCAACTTAATTATTTTATGCGGCATGGCCGGATTTTTAACCGGTATTACCCGCAGCCCCTTTACCTGCTCCATACTGGTACTGGAAATGACCAACAGCCATAATATTATTTTCTATATCATGCTTACAGCGCTTTCTGCCAATTTAATTTCCAATCTTATAAGCCGTCATTCTTTTTACGACCAGCTGAAAGTGAAATATATAAGTGAGATACATAAAAGTGAAAGGCAGGAAGAACCTGTAGAAGAAAAGCTTACTGAGCCTGAAAAGGATGATGAAGTAAAAGAATAAAAACCTACATTGCAATAGGCAAAACGTTGTACAGTTTTCAGTTGATAATCATTGCTAAAGTGTACATGGAGTTACGTAAATGCAAATGTTAGCAGTTATTGTAAATGAACATCAAGATTATTTTAAGCATTTTTTTATGTTTTAGTTTGTTGTCGTCTTGTAAAAAGACAACCGAACAGCTATTTGACGAAGCCTATTCACTAACCAAAAAAGGCAAACTTGACAAGGCGATAAAAATATATTCTGACCTAATAAAGCAAAATGACAAATTACAATCAGCTTATTACAACAGAGGCTATTGCTACTATAGTGAAAAAGAATATTCAAAAGCACTGCAAGATTTCGAAACACTTATAAATTTGCAGACACTGGGAGGCGGAAAAATTATTTTCTCCCTTAACAGTGATAGCCCATTTGCCAGCGAGGAAGCTAAATATCAAGTACCATATTTCGATGCTGTTTACCAAAGAGCACAAGTCTATTCTTTTCTCGACAAAAACGAAGAGTCATTTCAAGATTTCAAATACCTTGTTGATAATAATTATGAAGAAAAAAGTAATTGCTTTTTTTGGCTAGGCAGTTTAGTACTAAATAAAGGCGACACTGTGAGAGCTTGCGACTACTTGACAAAGTCAAAAGAAACAGCTAATAGAAAAGACGTTCTAGAAGCAGTAGAAAAGATGATAAACGAGTGTTGCCGTAAAAACAACAACCGCTAACATCGGGTTTTTTGCAAGCGGGGCATGACGTTGTATCAATCGGCTGTAACTCGCTGCTGTAATTCATCTGGGCTTAACGGAATACTAATCAACTTTAGTTCTTAACTTGTACTTTTAAAACAATATTGGGCTTCAGTTCCGGGCTGGGCGGAATACTATTTCAACGCCAGCACAAAACCCCGCTCGTTGGTGGCAATTTTTAACAAGCATCTTAATCTTAATGATAATAACAGACTCGACTGAAAAACCTAGCAACAGATTTATCGAAGCGGTTAAACCCTATTTTGAATCTCAAGGCTATTCCTTTCATAAATCAAAAAAGCTTTTTTCTATAGGTTTTACTCACGGGACAAAGTCTATAGGTTTTTGGTTTAGAATAAGTACACTAACAAATGCTGAATTGAATTGGCGAGTACAGTATGAAAAACTCGAGAAAGTATGTGCCGTACTAAGAGGAACACCCAGACAATACAAGTCTGCATTTACAGTTGCGACAGACATGGCAAATCATACTAGATGGGAACTAAATCCCGAACATACGTTTAATTTATACAACGAAGAATCACTTCACTATGACGATTTTTCGATTAACAAAGCTGCTCAGAAAATTATTCAAGGGTATGAAAGTCATGTTGTACCTTTT
>JBATAS010000091.1:0-2243 GCA_049661965.1 Ferruginibacter sp.
TGAGCAGATAAAGAAGGAATTGCCTGAGGATGTTCATTTACAGATTGCCCTGGATCAGACCAGGTTTATCAGAAAGTCTGTTTCGGAAGTTAAAGAAACGCTGTTGATTGCGCTGGTATTGGTTATCCTGATAATCTATCTTTTCTTCCGTGACTGGCTGATTGCTTTTCGTCCGCTGATAGATATACCGGTTTCTCTTATTGGCGCTTTCTTCATTATGTATCTTTTTGGGTTTACTATAAATGTGCTTACACTGCTGGCCATTGTATTGGCAACCGGGCTGGTGGTGGATGATGGAATTGTGGTTACCGAAAACATCTATAAAAAGATGGAAGCAGGCATGAACAAATGGAAGGCTGCCAGGGAAGGTTCCAAAGAAATTTATTTTGCGGTTATCTCTACTTCCATCACCCTTGCCATCGTATTTCTCCCGGTAATTTTTTTAGAAGGATTTGTGGGTCGCCTGTTCCGTGAATTTGGAATTGTATTGGCAGGTGCGGTATTAATTTCTGCATTGGTTTCTTTAACCTTAACACCGGTTTTAAATGTTAAGATGACCAAGAAGAAACCGAAACATTCCCGTTTTTACGAAAAGACAGAACCTTTTTTCCGGGGTATGGAAAATGGTTACCGGAACCTGCTGCGGAAGTTTATGAAAGTACGTATTGCTGCTTTCGTCATTATTGCTGTTTGCTTTGCATTGATTTATTTATTTGGAACTACTATCCAAAGCGAACTGGCACCTATGGAAGACAGAAGCCAGTTTCGTTTAGCCGTATCAGCTCCTGAAGGAACTGCCTACGATTACATGGATAACTACATGAGTAAAATCGGTAAACTTATCATGGATTCAGTACCGGAAAAAAATGTGCTTATCTCTGTAACGGCGCCGGGCTTTACCGGTGGAGGATCGGTAAATTCAGGATTCTTCAGGGTTACATTGGTTGAGCCATCCGAACGGAAAAGAAGCCAGCAGGAGATTGTTGACATGATGAATAAGAATCTGGGTAAACTCAATGAGGGCCGTGCTTTCACCATTCAGGAACAAACCATTGCAGTAAACCGCCGTGGTGGTCAGCCGGTGCAATTTGTTTTGCAACATGTAAATTTCGAAAAATTAAAAGAAGTTATTCCGCAGTTTTTAGAAGAAGTAAATAACAGTGCCGTATTACAAGGCGCCGATGTGGATCTTAAATTCAACAAACCCGAACTCAGGATCATTATTGACCGTTTAAAAGCAAGTGATTTAGGTATCAGCGTTCAAAATATTTCAGAAGCCATGCAACTGGCATTAAGCAACCGCACAATGGGGTTCTTTACCAAAGATGGAAAACAGTATGTAGTGATGGGCCAGGTAAGCCGTAATGACCGTGATGACCCGTCGGATCTGAAATCGATTTATGTCCGCAGCAGTACCGGTCAGCAAATTTCGTTGGATAACCTGGTAAGTTTTGAAGAGAACAACAGTCCACCTACCATTTACCATTTTAACCGGTACAAGTCTGCGACCATTTCATCAGGCCTCGCCGATGGCAAAACCGTTGGCGACGGTATTAAAGAAATGGAAAGGATTTCAAAAAAATTACTGAACGATACTTTTAGTACATCGCTCAGTGGTTCATCACGTGATTATGCTGAAAGCGGTAGTAATACCCTTTTTGCTTTTGTGCTTGCATTAATATTGATCTTCCTAGTACTGGCTGCACAATTTGAAAGCTTTATTGATCCACTGATTATAATGATCACAGTACCACTGGCTATTGCCGGAGCACTGCTTTCCTTAAAGTTATTCGGACAAACTTTAAATATATTTTCGCAGATAGGCATGATCATGCTCATTGGACTGGTAACCAAGAACGGGATCTTAATTGTGGAGTTTGCCAATAAAAAACAACTTTCCGGCTTAAAGAAAATACCTGCGGTGATGGACGCGGCTGTGGCCAGGTTCCGCCCTATATTAATGACAAGCCTGGCCATGTCGCTGGGTGCACTGCCATTGGCATTGTCATTGGGCGATGCATCAACCAGCCGCATACCATTGGGCATTGTTGTTGTAGGAGGAATTATGTTTTCATTGATCTTAACCTTATTTGTTATACCGGCCATGTATTCTTTCATGTCATCCAGGAAAACGAAAAATGCATTAGAAGAAATAGATGAAGCTGCAGCGGCAGAAGTTCATTAATTAAAATTACAGAAATATAAAAAGCTGTCAGCCTGAGCTTGTCGAAGGCGGGTTAAAA
>JBATAS010000092.1:0-15604 GCA_049661965.1 Ferruginibacter sp.
CTACACAACCGCCAGGTACCGTTGTACGCGTTACCGTGTAAGTTGTCGTCTGCAATGGTGAAGCAGCTACCGGATTGGTTGTTGTTGAACTTAAACCCGCAGCTGGACTCCATAAGAATGTACCCGTAGATTGAGAACCTGGAGTTACTGATGTACCCACCAAAGTAAACACATGATTCCTATTTGTACCAACAGCACAACCAGTAGCTGCATAGCCCCAGCTATTACAAGCTGTTGCAAAGCCTCCCGGAGGATTCTGCCAAGCACGCTCAAAACCTGTGTTTGTAGCACCATAAGTATTCCAACCCCATTGGCCACCTGCTGAAAAACTCATATTAACCTGTACTGATACCCAGTACGTACCACCTGTAAGCGCCACTGATGAAGGCAGGGTTATATTGAATGACCCTGTAGCTCCACCTGTATATGTTGTAACGTTATTAAATGTTGCAACTGCTGTACCTGGTAAATTAGATGCTGAATTATTATAAATAAATACATTTACTGAAGTTGCCGGACCGGCACCATTGTAATAAACACCGGTTACATTTACCTGTGTTAAATTCCAATTAGTACCCGCAGGAACCGTAAAGTCATCAGCTCCCTGATTAGTAAACGTCGCTGAAGCCGGATCTGTAAAATTCTGAGAGTTAATTCCTACTACTGGCGCACCTGTTTGTGTATACAAAGTTCCTGAAGGCGTACTGCCACCGGCATCAAATACCGTTAACAATGTAGGATCTCCTTCGCATAATGTTGTGCCAGGATCAGCTATAATCAACAGATCCGCATTCGGATTTACTGTGATAGTAAACGAGATTGGAGCTCCTGTACAAGATAATCCACCAGCTGCATAAGTAAACTCAATACGGCCATTACCTGAATTAAGACCTGAAGTGGTAACTCCAGCTGTAACACCACCTATATAAGATGATCCACCGGCTCCACTTTGACCTGTCCAGTTAGCTGCTGTATTCCAAGTTCCATCTGCTCCCGTTAATCCGCCACCAGTTCCGCCTGATGTAGCTGTGGCGCTTCCGCCCTGGTTACTTCCAACTTCAATACCACCTGCACCACCGATGCCTAAAGCACCGGGCGCTCCGTTAGTAGCTCCAGCTGTACTGGTTGTTGTACCGCCTGTTCCACCAGCTGCCTGGGTACCACCAGTTGGTAATGCCCCCTGGTTAGGAACAGTTCCAGGCCATCCGGCTCCACCACCGCCACCGTAATATCCTGCGCCGCCGCCGCCGCCGGCTCCACGTCCACAACTAACTACACGGTTACCACCTGCTCCGCCGCCACCGGCAGCTACTATTGCACGGGCTCCTAATGTATTGGTAGCTACCCTTACATCGGATGCACCGCCACCACCGCCGGCATTTGCTGCTGCGCAACCGCTGGTACTGCCACCTGTGCCACCACTGTTAAATCCACCATTGGTTGAAGTGATACCACCACCACCAACATTTACCCATAGTGTTTGTCCGGGTGTTACTGCCAAAGTTCCTTCGGCATAACCACCTAAACCACCAACTATACCGGCAGTATTTGAATTTCCTTGACCGCCCCAGGTTTTAATATTTATTGAAGTTACTCCTGCTGGTACAACCCATGATACAGGAGCTCCGGTATAACTAAAGTTTTGAGTTTGCTGAATACCGCCAGAACCATAAGATGGAGTAACTGTTATAGTTGCCACCTGCTGTACTGAGGTTGGGTTTTGGGCTATAAACGATGGTATATTACCCTGACCTGTTGCTGCAAGACCAATCAAAGTATTGTTATTGGCCCAGCTGAATACGGTACCGGGTACCGTGCTGGTAAAGTTTACCGCTGCTGTAGCATCTCCTCTACACAAGGTCTGGTTGGCTACAGGATTTACCTGGCCGCTCGGGTTAACGGTGATGTTAAAGGTTCGTGGTGTACCAACACATACAAGCCCATTGATAGTTAATGTATATGAAGGACATACCTGAGCTGTCTGCGGTTCAACAACAACAAACACTATCGTAGCTCCTGCCGGTGCATTAAAAGCCATACCTACAGCAGGTCCGACAGTACTACTGCCGCAATCCGACAGGAAGTTAGTAGCTTGATTAGCCGGGTTAAAACTGCCCAAATAAGCCATTACATGCGCCTGGTTAGTTGTTGTAGAAGTTAAAGAAACTGTTACACAAACAGCCGCGGCTGTAGGATTGGTATAGGTGTATGTTTCATAATAATATGGACCTGCACCAAATGTTCCCGGAAATACTTTAGGCCCCGGACAAACACCAGGAATTGCATCTCTGAAAATGCGTACCGGCAATGAAAGGTCAGAGGCATCTAAGGTTGAGGTTACTACAATAGGGCCAACTAGTGTTGGAGTTACTGTTACAGTAGCTGTATTCGGCGTTGTGCCCGGGTTAGCTGCAGTAAAGGAAGGTATGTTGCCAGAGCCACTTGCACCAAGCCCAATTGAAGTATTGTTATTTGCCCAGGTGAACGTAGTGCCTGGTGTTGGACTTGTAAAATTATAAGGTCCAGCTGTCGCACCGATACAAACAGTATCGTTTGGAACAGGATTTACACTTGTACATCCTACTACTAAATTATAAGTTACTGTATTATCAGTACTTGTTGATGCGTTATTGGGATCCAATGCAGCGTTTGTACAAACACCGGCTGCTATGGTTGCAATTACGGTTCCGCTAGATGCCATACCCGTTACTGCTATATTATATGTAGTTGGGCCACCTGTTACAGCTGCATTTGTTGCACCTGCAGTACCCGCTAATGTTACATCACCTGTTGTAAAGCCTATAACCGGCTGGTCAAACACCGCCGTAAAATTAATAGGTGAGGCTGAAGTAGGATCGGGTTGTGCCGCTGCCTGATTTATGGTTACGTTAGGATTGTTTGCCGGAGCTGAACAATCCTGTGCCGTAATCTCTATTGTACAATCGGCCGGCAATGCGGTAATATTGGTAACCAGGAAAAAATATGTTGTAGCTGCTGTTGCATTAAATGAGAAAACAATCGGTGCACCTGTTGAACTTGATCCCGGATCGGCGACCCAGTTTGTACAGAGATTGGTTAAGACCGGCGCTGCATTATAAACCGAAACAAATGACTGATTGGCATTTGTAGCTGCGAACGACACTGAAACACATTGTGTTGTAGGGCTTGTCCACTGGAATATTTTATAATTGAATGAACCTCCAAGTCCTGCAGCACAGGTAAGAGGTGCAGCACAGGTTTTAGGTATTCCATCACGGAAAAATCTTAATGAAGTTGCAGGATCAGCTGCAGTTATGCTTGACACAAAAGTTGTACAAACAGCTGGCAGCGATGTATTATAAGTAACCGTATTATCTGAACTGGTAGATGCCAGGTTAGGATCTAATGCAGCATTTGTACAAACACCTGCAGCAATAGTTGTAATAACGGTTCCGTTACCGGTCATACCTGATACCGCTACATTATAAACAGTAGGGCCTCCGGTAACTGTACCGGTTGTAGCACCTGCTGTACCAGTAATAGTAACATCACCTGTAGCAAAACCAATAACCGCCTGATCAAATGTTACTGTAAAATTAATTGGTGAGGTTCCGGTTGGATCTGGTTGAGCCGCCGCCTGGTTAATTGTAACAGTTGGAGGTCCTGTAGCTATACAAGCCGGAGGAAGATCAAAAGCCGGAGTTTGGTCATTGATACTGCTCACAGAACCCTGTGTTGCACTAAATCCAACACCACGTCGGGCAAATGCTCTCCATATGGCACAATCATATGCGCCACCGTATAAGGTTTGGCTGGCAAGCAAGATATTATTTCTTGCATCAACAAAACCTGGGCTGCAAGGCTGGGTTCTTAATCCTTCCATAACCATACGTAATGCTCTCACATTACCGCCGGTTCCATTCCAGTCATATATACTAGGTGTGATGGTCCCGATTTCATTAATCACTTCCCAGGTCATTTCCCATAACATGCTGCACCAAACCCAACCAACACCATGAGGTATTGCCTGGCCTGGTAAAGTAGCATAAGTAGAGGTATTTATGGCCATGTTGGTTGTATATCTTTGTGGTCTGATACCAGGCCCCGTAGTGGCCTGATTTAGCGCATAGGTACCTATACCCCTGGGAGAATTAAACCCGGTATTTAGTGTTGCTGTTGTCCAGTCTGTTGTAAGCATTAAACCGAAATAGTCACTAATACCTTCACCACCCTGTTCGCTATTGCTTAAGCAACCTGTATTGGCGGGGCCACCGGTAATACGCTTTGCAATACCATGTCCATGCTCATGAATTATAATACCATTATCAACATCACCATCTCTGTCGGGTGTAGGGGCAGTCCAAAGGTACATCTGCATCCTGCCACTGCCGCCATCAGCAGGCGTAGAGAAATTGGCATTATTAGTACCGCTGCCATCTTGTGCCTCTGCATTCACATGGTCATTTCCTACTCCACCACGGCCCATGTTATCATCCTGAAAATTTCCACCTGCCTCAGTAAACCCATACCCATAAAAAACATCATGTATAATGTTATTCCAATAAAATAAGTTGGTTATATTAAACCGTTGATTTGGTGTGCCCACTGTATTAACAGTTGGTTCCTGTGTATAATCGGGCGTAAAATCAAAAGTAAGTGTAGGCAACGCTGTTTGCGAACTTGCCGATTTGGCAACCGTACCCGTATTGGTAGGAGCAGTGCGATCTTCATAAGCCCAAACATTGTTACCACGACTGTAATCATAATCAGTTGCTCCTGCGCCGGTATGCCAGTTTAAAGTAGTTGCATTGGCCACGGTAGCATTTGTCCATGGGTTAGCCCTCACAGCATGCCATGTGTTAGATGGACCGGGCATAAAACTGGGTGCCTCAAAAGGAATAGGTATAACACGATAAGTGGCTGCATTTACTATTGATGGGTCATAATTGGTTTTTTCAGCCTTAATAGTTTTTTTAAAATCAAACAGACTGTTTTGGTCTTCGCCATTTGAATGTTTATTAAACGTAAAAGCCGGATATTTAATATCAGAAGGAGCATCCGGAGTTCCCCAATTATCATAATCAGTGAGATTGGTATTTCCCAAAATACTATTGTCAACAGCACTAACCCTTACCAGCCAATAATCTGGAGTGGTTTTTGGTATAAAATATACCTGCCAGGCCAGTTTATATGTAGCGGTGGGTGCAGCATCTGATGGTTGATTGGCCTTATAATCGCCAACAGGTACCCACATTAACTGTGCTGTAATATTTTCACGGGAAATTCCCATATTTCCAAATTCAACCATCCGCCCTTCATCTGTCCGGCTTAAAGCTATCGCCATTTGCGAAGCCCTGAAACCCCGATCGGATAAAGCAGATTGTACTGCAGATTCGGCAGTAACAGATGGTAAACCAGATTTAGCATTTACCAGGTTCTCCATACCAGGATCATATACTCCTGATTTAGTCAGTAACTTTCCTCCTCTGAATGAGAGTACAGTCATCTGGTTGAAAACGGGAATACCCTTGTAAGCCTGAAACAGGTAAACATACCGTATACCAGTAACATTATCTTCAAAAGTACTTGATACAATAAAGTTGTTAAGATCAGCAGATGTAATACCGATTGCATTTTTATTGGCATCCACTAACTGCATAGCTGTTCTAGCTTCGGCAGAAAGATTGGTTTGCGCCTTTGTATAAAATGTACTTAACAGAACCAAAACGATTAAGGGGATAATTCTTTTCATAAAAACAGTTTGATGGTTAAAAACTAAAAAGAAGATACCTGATTTTCCAAGGATATTAAAGTCAGTTTTGCGAATATTGAAAACAGCTTTTTTTTATAATACTGCATTTAAGATTTGTAGTAAAAAAACTTAAAATACTGTGATTATAAAGTAAGATAACTTGCGTAAGTTAGCTTTAAAATTGTCATTTAGCAAAATTTTATGATTTTTTTTAACTAACTGTGGATAATAAACTAAAACCCCGGTTACACGGTACCGGGATTTTATTATTTTATCAAATTTATTTCAGGGAACTATAATCAAGCGGGAGATTTATCTTTTATCCAGTCAATACATTCTCTAAAGGTTACAAAAATATTGTCTTTAGTTATCAATCCCGGGATGATATTGATGTTTTCCATTTGAATTCTTGGCTGATCGGGCAAACCAGTCAGCAGCACTTCTATTCCCCGTTGCTCAAGAGTAAGGAAGGCTTCCTCAAGTGCATATAATCCTGTCTGATCAATAAATGGTACTTTTTTCATTCTGATGATGACATACTTTATATCTTTTAAAGTTTCTACCTGCTGGGTAAAGCCAGCAGCAAATCCAAAGAACAACGGCCCATCCAGGTGTTTAACCAATACATTTTTTCGGATATACTCCGGCATTTCTTCATCTTCCCAGCCTTTCTCAATCTGTAACTCTTCTATATCGGTTATTTTATTTTTCTCCTCCGTGATATCGCTCATCTTTTTCATGAAGAGGAACGAAGCCATCACCATTCCTATACCAACTGCTACTAACAGGTCAAGAAATACAGTAACCAGTAAAACAATAATCATGATAACCGCATCAGCTTTCGGCACTTTATTAATATGTCTGAATCCTTTGTAATCCAGTATCCCGATTCCTACAGTAATCAGGATACCTGCAAGTACAGATTTAGGAATCAATGCTGCATACTTTCCTGCGCCCAGTAAAACAATAATTAAAACCAATGCATGTATAACACCAGACACCCTGTTTCTTCCACCCGAACGGATGTTAACCAGGGTCCTCATGGTTGCTCCTGCACCAGGCAAACCACCAAAAATTCCTGCAACCGAATTACCTATACCCTGTCCTATCAGTTCTTTGTTGCTGTTATGTTTTGTTTTGGTAACATTATCTGCAACAACTGATGTCAATAACGAATCAATTGCTCCAAGCGCAGCAAGTGTAACACCGGCTTCCAGTATCAATGTGTAAAACTTTGAATCAACTGTCAGCAAATCGCTAATATACAAAGCGGGAATACCTTGGGGGATATCGCCGATTACCGGTACCTGGTGACCCAGTACAACAGATAGTACGGTAACAGCCAGCAATGCAATCAGCGTACTTGGAACCGCTTTTGTAATTTTTGGAAACAGGTAAATGATTAAGATAGTTAAAGCGGCATACATGATAGCATACTTATCTATATTACCTAAAGCCGGAACAATTTCTTTTACAACATCAATGGTTGTTTTGGGAGATGCCTGACCGATTGCAGGGAATAACTGCAGCAGGATAATAATTACACCAATACCACTCATAAAACCCGAAATAACGGGATACGGAATGAACTTAATCAATGAACCTATTTTAAAAACACCCATTAAAATCTGGATTATACCAGCGAGTACAAAACTGGCAACTATTGCTCCCATAACCGCAGCAATATTTCCATCGGTTGACTGGCCTACGAATAACGCAATAGTTGCGGCTGAAACTACCGTCATGGGACCGGTTGGCCCGCTTATCTGCGAGGGCGTACCTCCAAATACGGCTGCAAGAAATCCCAGGAAAATAGCACCATATAAACCTGCCGCAGCGCCAAGTCCTGATTGTACACCGAAAGCTAAAGCCAGCGGCAGCGCTACAATACCGGCTGTTAAGCCACCAAAAAAATCACCTTTTGTGAATTTGAAAAATTTCATATCCTTAAATTAAAAAATTATAAATAAAAACGCATAGAAATTATGCCCCAAAAAATGCACACTAATATATCATCTATATCATCAATTTACCGGGGAGGTAAAAAAGGCTTGCTTGAAAAACCCGATGAATAAAAATGGCTGAATTCGGGAAGGGGAAAAATAATCCGTGTATTTAAAAACTGGCTTGTCTGATAAAACCCCGACTGAAGCTTGTCGGTCTTAAACTCTTCCTCACTTTTCTCATTCGACGGTTTATTGTCCTCAGGGCATTGCTCAGTTTTACAAAGCGATTTTTTTAGAAAACCTGTGCTTCCTGTGCATTGGATTACAAACCCAAAAGTTAGTATGACCAATAAGAGTTTTATCATAATAAGAGCTGCAAAGATAGTTAATTGACGGAATTTTTTATTTTGTGTTGAAATGCCTGATTTTATTTGTTGTTTGCTTTTGTTTCGCAAACTTTAACTTCGTAACAAACCTTCATAAATTAAGATTATGTTTCCAAAAATTAATCCAACTACTACCCCGTCCTGGCAGGCATTACAGCAGCACAGGCAATTATTTGATAATGTGCAGATGAAAGACCTTTTCTTTAATGATGGGGAAAGATTCAACAGGTTTTCAATCCGGATGGGTGATATGCTTTTTGATTATTCTAAAAACATAATCACCGAAAATACGGTAGAAATATTGTTGGAACTGGCGGCTGACTGTAAATTAAAAGAAGCAACAGAAGCCATGTTTACCGGCCAAAAGATCAATGAAACAGAGGGCCGTGCTGTCTTGCACACTGCTTTAAGAAATTTCTCTGGCAAAGAGGTTTTAATGGATAATGTTGATGTAATGCCTGCCATTAAACTTGTACAGGAGCAAATGAAAAAATTTTGTGCTGCTGTGCATACCGGCGAATGGAAGGGATATACCGGCAAAAAAATAAAGTGCATTGTAAACATCGGCATTGGCGGCAGCGACCTTGGTCCGGTGATGGTAACAGAAGCTTTAAAACCATACTGGGTTAATGGCATAGAACCTTTTTTTGTAAGCAATGTTGATGGAACACATATTACCGAAACACTTAAAAAAGTAAATGCAGAAGAAACGCTTTTCTTAATTGCCAGCAAAACATTTACCACCCAGGAAACCATGACTAATGCACATACTGCCAGAAACTGGTTTCTGCAGCATGCCAGGGATGAAGCTCATATAGCCAAACATTTTGTTGCCCTGAGTACCAATGAAAAAGATGTGGTAAAATTCGGCATTGACCCGATGAATATGTTTGTATTTTGGGATTGGGTTGGTGGCAGATATAGTTTATGGAGTGCTATTGGTTTATCTATTGCACTAACCATCGGATATAAAAACTTTGAACAACTTTTAAAAGGAGCTCATGCAACAGATAATCATTTCAGGGAAACTGAGTTTGATAAAAATATACCTGTAATAATGGCTTTGGTTGGCATTTGGTACGGAAATTTCTTTGGCACAACATCCGAAGCTATTTTACCCTACGACCAGTACCTGCATCGCTTTGCTGCTTATTTTCAACAGGGAAATATGGAAAGCAATGGCAAGTATATTGACCGAAACGGAGAAAAAGTAAATTATTCAACCGGCCCGGTAATATGGGGAGAGCCTGGCACAAACGGTCAACATGCGTTTTATCAACTTATACACCAGGGCACTCACATTATTCCCTGCGATTTTATTGCAACAGCCATCAGTCATAATGCAACAGGCGATCATCATCAAAAATTGTTAAGTAATTTCTTTGCACAAACCGAAGCGTTGATGAATGGAACTGATCATGCAAATCCTTACCGGGTATTTGAAGGAAACCGTCCAACCAATTCTTTCCTGTTAAAAGAATTAACTCCATTTACTTTAGGCCAACTGATAGCATTATACGAACATAAAATTTTTGTGCAAGGTGTTATCTGGAATATTTACAGTTTTGATCAGTGGGGTGTTGAACTTGGAAAGGTGCTGGCAAATAAAATCTTACCGGAATTAGAAAATGATGAACCGGTTAACAGCCACGACAGTTCCACAAACGGTTTGATAAATTTATACAAACAGTTACGCTGATTAATACCTTGGCAGGGCCTTTAATTGTATTTCCTTTTTCAATTTAAACTGGCAACTGTTATTTGTTCCTTTGGTTTTGATGATGATATTGTTAGAATTTTTGGCAGGCATTGTATTGTTTGCAAGTGGCTGTAGCTCTATCTTCCAGAGCTTATTACATTTCTTAGCAGTAATTTTATGTTCTTCATTATTTCCAAAATTTTCTCCGGGAATCACAGAACTGCTGTCTACAGCAGTAAGTGAAACCGATAAAGCTTTGTTATTGTAAAGCACCGTTTCTATTTCTGGATTTTCTGATCCGCTCCACTCAAAATAAATATACCTGTTGATGAAAGGAACAGGCGGAACCGGGTTGCCATTCTCATCAGCCATTTGAACACCGGGTATTGAAACGGTATAAAAGGCATAAGCTTTTTTAATACTGCAGTTTGTTTGTGCAAATGAAATGAAAACAACTATTACCAGGGAAAAGAAAAGAAATATTTTTTTCACTTTTTTTTATTTACAATTTACTTCTTTTTAAATTGTTTGCCCGATGAATTAACAATTATGGTAGTGTATCAGCTTGAAATACTAACTAAAATTTCACTGTTAGGTTGAGCTTGCCGAAGACGGGTTGACTATATAGCCCCGGTTTCGACAAGCTAAACCTGACAGTTTTTAAATTGATACGTTGCTACTAACAATTCAAAAAAAATCCTCCTTAAAAAAGGAGGATTTGTTGCAATTAGTTTTGGTGTTCATGTTTTGTAACCATCGGGTTACCACTTTTCTGCCACCTCTGTGCTTCCGTTATCAACGGGGCCGTTATTTGTCTCGTCGGGAGTTTCGGTAGTTGCTGAAACCGGTGAATCTGTTTCAGGTGCATTTGGAGCTTCGGTAATTTCAGAAGCCGGAGTTTCGGTTGCTGTTGCTGCCGGAGCCGATTGATTATTTTGTCCATCTTCACCTTCATACGGTGTATCATGGTTAAAAGCATCAAAATCAAAATCAGGCATCAGGTCAGTCTTAACATAATCAATTGCCTCACCCAGTCCTTTAATAAATTTATTGAAATCTTCTTTGTACAGGAAAATCTTATGCCTGTCATAACCGTCAGAATCAAATCTTTTACGGCTTTCTGTAATAGTCAGATAAAAATCATTGCCACGTGTTTCTCTTACATCAAAAAAGTAAGTCCTTCGTTTTCCGGCCCTGATGCGTTTACTGTAAACGCTCTCCATTTTCTTTTCGTTGTTTTCGTACGCCACTGTTTTTTTATTTTAGTTTATTAACGATTCCCTCATTTTGGGTGAAGCAAAGATAAAATTGTTATTCATTCTACCAAAAATATGAAGGATTATTTGCTTTTGTAATTCTGAATGGATAGCGGGCAGTATAGTTTTGCCGGTTTTATTATTATGTCTGCTTATCCTGTTCCTGCTGCCTGTTGTACATTTCGGCATAGTAACCGTTAGTATCCAGTAATTGCTGATGCGTACCCTGCTCTACAATTTTACCCTCATCTAAAACAATAATTTTATCAAATTTAAACAGTGAAAATATACGATGGGTGATAATAACGGCTGTTTTATCTTCCAGGAAATGGTATAAATTACCGATAATCTCTTTTTCGGTACGGGCATCAACGGCGCTCAGGCAATCATCAAATATAACAATTGACGGATCTTTAATAAGTGCCCTGGCTATGGAGATACGTTGTTTTTGTCCGCCGCTTAAAGTAACGCCCCGCTCTCCTATCAGGGTATCATAACCGTTTTTAAAATTTTTAATTTCGGCATGTATGCTGGCCTGCTTTGCTGCCTGTATAACATCAGCATCACTGGCATCATCCATACCAAACCTGATATTATTACGTACCGTTTCGCTGAACAGAAATATATCCTGTGGCACATAACTTATCTGCAAACGCAGCGAATTAAGGTCAAATTTATTAACCGGGATTCCGTCATAAGTAATTAACCCCTGTTGCGGTTCGTACATGCGTAATAAAAGCTGGGTAAGTGTCGACTTGCCCGAACCCGTTCTTCCAACAACGGCAACTTTTTCGCCCTTTTTTATATCAAGCGAAAAATCTTTGATAGCATGAATACCGGTATGCGGATAAATAAAATCAACATTATTTAATGTTATATGGCCACCGGGTTTTGTATAAACAGGGGCGGTTTCATTTTTAATAGATGGTTCGGTATGTAAGAATTCATTGATCCTTTTTTGTGAAGTTGCCGCCCGTTGCGTCATGCTGGCCGTCCAGCCAATGGCACTTACCGGAAAAGTAAGCATCTGAATATACATGACAAATTCTGCAATCCGCCCCACGCTGGCACCTTCTACATTGTTAACCACATCCAGGCTGCCAACCATAATCGTTATAAGTGTGCTTAATCCTATCAGTAATGCCATACTCGGAAAATAGATGGCTTCTGTTTTAGCCAGGCTT
Source organism: Ferruginibacter sp. (assembly GCA_049661965.1). Lineage (GTDB taxonomy): Bacteria > Bacteroidota > Bacteroidia > Chitinophagales > Chitinophagaceae > Ferruginibacter. The sequence continues at coordinate 12,203 of JBATAS010000092.1, forward strand.
AATGCATTATCCTTATATCCATCACTGTTCTTTTTAAAAAATCCCATCATGGCTTTTTCCTGTACAAAAGATTTTATAACCCTGATGCCTGAATAAGATTCCTGGGCATTGGTGGTTAAGTCGCTGAGCAGCGATTGAATGCGTTCGCTTTTTTTATTGATGATAGTATTTACCAGGTAAATGCTGATGGCTAATATGGGTAATGGCGCTAAGGCAACCAGCGTAAGTTTAGGGCTTGCCTTGAACATGAAGAATATGCTGAAACCCAATACAGCTGCCAGGTTTATAAAATACATGATGGCAGGCCCGGTGTACATGCGTACTTTACTTACATCATCGGCAATGCGGTTCATCAGGTCGCCGGTGCTGTGTGTTTTATAAAAATTAGTATCCAGTTGCTGGTAATGTTCAAAAATTTCATTCTTCTGGTCGTACTCCACATGCCGGCTCATTACAATAATGGTTTGCCGCATGAGGAACATAAAAAAACCGCTGATGATGGCAATGACAAATAAAGTAATACCGGCGTACAAAATTTTATTGCCGGGCTTTTCATCAAACTGTGCAATTACCTGCCTTACGGCAAAATCATAATTCTTTTCGCTTTTCTTAATATCAATCTCATTAACATTTGGCGATTGAATAGACTGAACAACCGTGTTAACCACATAGCCAGTAAGCTGGGGTGCCAGTATGCGGAAATAATTGGTAAGCACTACAAACACAAAGCCAAGCATAAAATGCCAGCGGTATTTCCAAAAATATTTATTGAGAGAAGAGAGATGCTTCATGGCTGGCGCAAAGGTAAAATAAAAACATCAGGGTAGAATATGATGCAGACAACCTTAACACAAATTAAAACCCAAACAAGCTGGGGTATTTGGCCAGGATATCTTTATTAAAATATTTTTTTACCACTGTTTTAAAACCCTCCAGCATACGCACGTTGTTAAGGTTTTTATCGGTTTCCCAATAAGCCAGTTCCACCATACGCTTATCTAAGGCTATATCCAGGTTCTTGATTGATTCTTCGGGTTGTTTACCTACACTATAGGCCGCAGCTAAATTGTAATAACCCCAGGGATCGTTGGGTAAAAAAGCAATCTGGTTTTTAAACATGGCAATAGCTTCCGGTATTTTTTTCTGGTTCAGCAGACTGTAACCATATCTTTCCAGAATATCTTTTTCCTGTTTGTTTATTTGCCAGGCTTTGTTATAAAAGTATTCACTGCTGTCGTAGCGGTTAAGCAGCAGATAATAAACATCGGCAGTGTATTTATAACCATTCCATTCGTTGGGTAAAATGGAATTATATTTTTTGAAAGCTGCAATGGCATCTTTACTTTTTTCTTTACCGGAATATATAACGCCCAGGTTAAAATACACATTTGCATTACCAGGCTGCAACTCGGTTACCTTTAAAAAATCTGATAAAGCACCGTCAACATTTTTTAGTGTAAACCTGGCATTACCCCGGTTAAGGTAAGCTACTGCCAGGCCAGGGTCATATTCAATAGCCTTGCCAAAATCTTTTATGGCTGCTTCATAATCTTTCTGCATATTTTTCGATGCTCCCCTGCCCATATATCCATCTGCATCGTCGGGTTTCAGTTCAATACATTTTTCATAATCTTTAATAGCGGCGTCGTATTTTTTATCGGCATAATACACAGTAGCCCTGTTTTTATAGGCTGCAAAATATGCGGGGTCTATTTCAATAGCTTTGTTGTAATCCTGTAAGGCTCCGCTGCTGTTACGTTGCCGGTATTTTACCATGCCCCTGTCGTTATAGGCATTGGAATAAGCCGGGTTTAGTGCTATGGCTTTTGTATGGTCTTGTATTGAACCCTCATAATCCTTCAACGCATATTTTACCAGGCCGCGGTTATGCAATGCTTTTTCATTTTTTGCATCAAGCTCAACGGCTTTATTAAAATCAAGCAGTGCATTGGCATAATCCTTAGCTCTGAATTTTGCCAGTCCTTTGTTATTATATTCGGTAGATGTTTGCGCCTGTACAGGATTAGCTGAGACCATGCAACCTGCCGCTATCAATAACACAATTATTTTTTTCATTCAGATATCTTTTAAGATCAATAAAAACAGGTAAGTAAGTTACAAAATACCAAAGATTATGCCTAATCGGATAATTGAATATTAAACAGAATTACTCAGCACAGATTAGTCATTAAAAAAGGGTAAATTTGAACAAAGCAAGATATGAAAGTAAGTACAGGCTCAAATTTTGGATCGATAAGCATGCATAATTACCAGGTGATTATTTCAACTGAGTTAAAAGGTGATGAATTACTGGAACAGGATCTGGATGAAATTGAGCAAAAATTTAATGGCCCTTCCGGCGAAATTATTCTCCGGTTGTTTTACCTCACCCGCAAAATTGAACTCATCAATAATAATGGTCATCTAAGCGGATATATTCTTTACATGTCGCAGGATAATTTTTCGGAAGTGGATTGGGAATTAATTGAGAATGATATTAAATCGGTAGTAGACCAGATTGATGCCGTGTTGGCACCATATAAATAATTTTTCACATTGTAATCTGTAAAGTATAAGCTCTGCCTTGGTTTCAACTGTTGAAGTTTTTATTCTTCTTTTCGTGCAGGTGATTTTGTACCAGTTGGTTTGCATGCAACTATCTCCATCCTGATAATACGCCTGAGGCCGGGTAGCACATGATCAGTATACTTATTTCCCTTTACCGTCATTGAATCCCATTCTTTAAATACAACCGAGTCGGGGTATTTATTTTCAAACAGCGCCAGCAGACTATCCCCTGCTATGAGCTTACCAAAGGCCGGGAAGCCCGTGCTGTTTTGTATGGTATCTAATTTTGGATTATCGGTTTTATTAAAATAAACAGAAGTTGTCCGGGTATCGGGACCGGCCATGGCAAATGAAATTGTACCTGTTGTATTTTTCAATATCACCGTTTCGTCTTTTATTGGATGCCTGTCCCAGAAAGCATTTACGGCACTATCGGCAGCAATACCAAACTGAAGATATTTTGTATTACTCCTGAAAAAACGGGTGTTTGTAAAGAAACCTGAACTTACTAATTGATAAAACCTGTCGGCGGCAATGGCTGCCCACGCTTTGTTTACTTCTATTGTCATATCACCAATATCGGTTTGTACCCGTACACAATAAACATCGGGTGCTTTTAAGTTTAACAATTGTAAAGTATCGGCCGGCTGTGCAATACCCTGCAAAAATTTAAATGACAATATGCTTAACAGGAATAGTTTTTTCATAATTGTATTTAAAGATAGGTAAGTTATTTATCTGCAGAATCCTTTTATTTAGTTTGGTAAAAATGTAAAATTCTCAACATCAGTTACAATGATATGGGGTTTATCTTTATAAACAGTAACTGTTCCT
>JBATAS010000093.1:0-7831 GCA_049661965.1 Ferruginibacter sp.
TATACCGGGTTTTATCTGTATTACTTTTTTCAGTGTGCTGGCTACATCGTCCAGGTTAGCTTCAGGCGAATTAAGATTTTGTAAAGCCGTTGCCAGCAAAGTATATGGCAGTATCTGATTATTATTACCGGCGGGTTTTACAGGGCAGGAAAGTTTTTCACCTTGAAACCTGATGCCCGGGTTGGCTCCGCCCAACTCTATACCCATGCTGAAACTCTTGTCATTTACTGCAAATTGATCTTTACGTTTTTTAGTTTCGTATAAATAATAATCTGCCTTTGCATACTCACCGGTTTTTATATAAATATTCCCTAAGCGTTCAAAAGGTAAATAATGCACATTATTTTGTGCTATTGCATTCAGGTAATACGATTCAGCAGCCAGCCAGTTACCATCTTTTTCCATCACCAGTCCGGCATTTACATGTACATAAGCAAGATCCGGCTGTAAAGAATTGGCAATCTCAATTGCTTCTTTGGCTTTATCAATTTTATTTAGCGCCAGGTTCATCCGTATGCGGTTACTCCATGGTATGGCCCATGTGGGAGCCAGTGCCACGGCAATATTAAAATGGTATTCGGCACTGTCGTAATTTTTTTTATACATGTATAAATTACCCAGTTCATTATGAATGTATGCTGCATAAGGCTCCAGTTGCAATGCTTTGTACTGGTGCTTAAATGCAGCATTAAGCAGACTGTCCTGCTTTGGGCTGATGGCCATCTGCAGGCGGTTTGCAAGCCCTGATATATAACTGTATTGCGTTTTAAGAATTTGAAACAGGTAATCATTTTGAGGAGCCAGCGTTGCTGCCAGGTGTAATGTCGGGATGAGGCTGCCATAGGAACGTTTGCCTGAATAATAATACTGCCGTCTTTCAAGTTCGGCAATGTCGCCGGTGAGGTAGGCATTGATCATATCCTGTGCCTTTTCATGTATTGCCTGTATAAATTTTTCATTAAAACGTGCTGCCAGGAATTTATTTTTCTGCACCTGGTCCAGCAGCAGGTTCAGCGAATCGGTATTTAATATATATTCCCATGTTTGCAGATCAGAAATCTTTTTTTCAAATGAAGATATCAACAGATCAAGTGAATCAACCTGCATGCTTATTACTTTCGTAAACCCCTTAGAAGTAGAATAGTGATCGGTATAAAGTTTTGTTCTTTTATTGTTTAGCTCATTTTTAAATACTTCCAGCGAATCAATTTTTTTTTGAAGAGACTGATAAAAAAACAGGCAGCCTTCAACTATGCTGCCCGGTATTTTTTCAGGCAGTGTATTAATATACTGTTCAAAATCAATTTGCGATTCTAAATCGCTGCTCTTAAGTATTTGTATAAAATAATCTACAGGTTGTGGTCCTAAAGATTTTAAGGATTGCAGACCTGCAGGCGGGTTTGAGCTTACAGCATTTTTTTTGGCAAAGGCTGCTTTGTAAATATTTCTTGCCGAAGAATCAACAACAGCAACCGGAAAATAGGGGTTGCCATCAATCACCGGGTGTTGTTTGTGTTTTTCCCTGGCGAGGTCTTTATCTGCTGCAAAAGATGATGTTAAAAAACTGCTTAGGTCTTTAACTGTAACCGTATCATTCTTTTTATCATTAGCCATACCATTTAACCCTTGTAACAGGTAGTAAGAAAAAACGCCACGGCCGCCGCCCCAGGCTGGTCCTTCAGCCGCTTCTTCATCAACAGCGCAGGAAGCCATCCTCACTTCGTTGTTTAAAACAGTTTGCAGATTACGGGCAGTTAACTGTTTGCCTTTAAAAAAATCGCCGGCCATTTTTCCCGAATGACAGGCATCTGTAATTAAAATAACCTTAGCCTTATTGTTTATGCTGAGTGTATTGGCCAGTTTGTTTATATCCTCAACCCTTATGGCGTTGTTTGTATAGTTGTTTGAAGGTGAATTCCAGGCAAGCAGATAACCACGGCTGATGTTGGACGAATCAATCTCCACATCGCCATGGCCGGAGAAATAAAGATAAACCTGATCATTTTCTGAAACGTTTTTTGTGAGCCAGTCAAGTGCGTTGTAAATGGCTGCTATGGAAGCATCTTCACCAATTAATAATCTTACCTGGTAATCGGGAACAGCACCTCCGGACTTGCTTTTAAGCCAACCGGCAAATAAGGTTGCATCTTTATCGGCATAGTTAAGCCGTGGGATATTTGTGTTTTGGTATTGCGAAATACCAATGATGAGTGCATATGTTTTTCCCGAAGCAGAATTATTATTTTGAGCAAATACCGGAAAATCCATGCCGCAAATCAGCATCAAAATAAAATAAAGACATTTTATTTTTTTCATCAGAAAAATTTAAAATTATATTGCCCATTGTGCTTTAAACCGAAAGTACAATTATAAAACTTGTACCAACTCCCTCTGTTGTTTCTACTTTCAATTCGCCTCCATGTCCTTTGGTAATTATATCATAGCTTAAACTAAGCCCTAATCCTGTTCCTTGTCCGGTTGGTTTGGTAGTAAAGAAGGGTTGAAATATTTTGTCTAATACTTTTTGTGGAATGCCGTTGCCGTTATCACTAACTTTTATTTCAACTTTGTCGCCATTCTTTTTTGTACTTATTGAAACGGTTGGTTTGTAGTTTTCAATTCCTGATTTCTTTTTCTCATCACCTACATAAAAAGCGTTGGTCAGTAAATTCAAAATAACTCTTCCAATATCCTGCGGAATTATATTGATATTGCCAATTGAATTATCAAAATCAGTTTTAATCGTTGCATTGAATGATTTGTCTTTTGCCCGCAGACCATGATAGGAGAGGCGGAGGTACTCATCGCATAAGGCATTAATGTCTGTTGATTCTTTTACACCGCTGCTGCTGCGGCTGTGTTGTAACATGCCTTTTACAATGGCATCGGCTCTTTTGCCGTGGTGGTTTATTTTTTCAAGATTTTGTTTTACATCATCAGCAATTTCATTGGCATCGTTATAATTTCCTTTCTTTAATTCATCCTTCATTTCATCAATCAACTCATTACTCACTTCACTGAAATTGTTTACAAAGTTCAACGGGTTTTGAATTTCATGGGCAATGCCTGCAGTGAGCTCTCCCAGCGAAGCCATTTTTTCTGATTGTATCAATTGTGTTTGAGTGGATTTTAAATTTTCCAGTGATTCCTTCAGTTCATTTGTCCGCACATTTACTTTATGTTCTAAGATCAGTTTATCTTTTTTTAAGGCTTTTGTACGCCAGCGGATGAATAAATAAATACCTGCTATAAATAATAGTATGTAAGCTGCATAAGCCCACCAGGTACGATACCAGGGTGGCAATACCCGAAAACTATAACTTAATTCTGTTTGTGCACCGGTAGAACTGATGGCCTGCAACCGGAATGTATATTTTCCTTCGCTCATATTACCAAAGAAAGCTTCATCCTTATTGCTAAGCGGACTCCAGGTTTTTTCATATCCTTCCAGCATATACCGGTATTGGGTGTACTTGCCAAAGGATGGGGAAACAGATGCAAACTCAAAAGTGATGCTGTTGTTATTGTAGGGTAATTTTAAATTTTCGGGAATAAAATTGCCTTTTTGCAAACTGTCAAAGGATAGGTTTCCATATGCCGCCTGCTGCTCCCGTTGAATTGCAGCATCTATCGGCCTCCCAAATTTTAAAACAGCTTCATTAAGCATTGCCAGGCTATCATTTATATTTTGTTTTCCTTCGTAAATATCCGACCATATCAGCTGCTGATTATTCACCCGGATATTTCTGATTTGCAATAAGGGCTCTTTGAACTGTCGCATTTTATCATAATCGAACCGATAGATACCAGTGGGGCCAGAACCCCAGATACCTGATGAATCAAAATAGGTTTTAGTGTATGATAAAAAGCTGGGAACAACATCAAAACCGTTTCGTTGGGAGTACCTGTGCACATCAAGGTCAGCAGAATCTATCCTATCGAAGCTGAGTGTTGTTAAACCGGTAATGGTACTGAACCACAGCAAACGCCGGGTGGTATCTACAGAAATGTTTAAAACCATGCTTTCCATGCCTTCAATTTGTCCATAATTAAAAAACCTTTTCCCATTAAACCGGCTGACACCCTGATTAGTTGCAAACCATATATTACCAAAGGGGTCTTCTGCTATGGTATTTACAAACGAACCTAAATAGCCATCCTGTTTTGAGTACCTGGTTACATGAGCACCATCGAATTTATAGATAGTGCTATCTTGAATACCACCCATCCAGCATTGCCCCTTACTGTCTGGAAGGAAACCAAAGAAAACTTTTGGAAACCCCTGGGCTGTACTATAATGTGTTATCGTATTGCCATCCAGTTTTAGCACAGTTCGCCTTCCGTCCAACCAGAAATTTCCTTCCCCATCCTCAAACCATCCCGCCAACTGGGAAAGCATAAGTCCCTGTTCTTTGCCATAGATGTAAAAAGACTTTTCATCGAATTTTATTAGTTTCCCGGGTTCAGAGCTTCCCCATATTGTCAACCATATCTGACCTTGCTTATCAATCAGAATTGCAGCAAATGATCCATTTGCTTTAAATACAGCCAGGTCATAGACCAATGCAACTTTTTCCCGGTATTGAACTAACAAATGGGAACTATTTTTTCTTTCCAGCACCCACCTTGTTCCATCAAGTCCAATGACCATTTGGTAATTAGACAATTCTCCTTCAGCAATTTTTTCCAGCTTATTCATATAACTATAACTGAGCCTGGAAATACCAATTTCAGTTCCTACCCAGATATTACCTGCATCATCTTCTGCTATTGAATTAATATTTGTGGAGGAAAGACCATCCAGGGTAGTGAAATAAATAAACTGCTGCCCATCGAACCGGATAAGCTTTTTATCGGAACCGGACATCCACAATATTCCATTTTTGTCTTCCATTATTTCGAAGATCCTGGAAGTAATTAATCCTTCTTTTACTGAATAAACTGTTGAAGCTGTACCATCATAGCGGATAAGGTCTGCATTTTCGTCATTGGCGTGACGGCGGGTAAACCATAAATTGCCCTGTCTGTCTTTACCCACCAGAATAAGTGCATTACCTTTAGGAGACGGCACAATTTCATAAGGAATAAATTTATCTCCTTCCAGTATAAAAGATCCTTTGCTTGTACCCACCACAATCCGATCTTTTTTATCTGTAAAAACATTGTTGCATGAAGGGTTGGTCAAGCCTTGCTTTTCACTGAACCTGGTTAGGGAGTCGCCAACTACGCTAAACAGGCCTTTACCGGTTGCCACCCAAATAGCGCCTTTCCCATCCTCACAAAGACCCCGCAGGTTTATGTTTTCATCATACAATGACAGTGGAGTGGGATGGAATGCATGACCATCGAAACGGTACAAACCACTATAATTTCCTACCCATATATGATCATTATGATCTGCTAATATTTTACTTACAAATCCGTCACCCATTCCATTTTTCATGGTATAGTTGGTAAAATGACTGCCATCGTATTTGCTCAGAAAGCCAAGTCCTGCAGACCAAAGATTACCCTGCTTATCTATTGCCAAATCCATTATAAGATTTTGCGGCAACCCATCAGCAACAGTATAATTTACAATAGAAGGTTTGCCAACGCCATAGGGATACTTAAGCGGAACTATTTTAGGCTTAGGTGCAGGAATGATAGTGGGTGCACCCATTGTTATAATCTCCGGAGCAGCTGTACTGTCTTTATTAACTGTGCCTATGGCTTTGGTTACAGGTTCATCTGTTATTGTTTTCTCCGAATGCTGTTTACAGGAAAACATCACCGCACTAAAACAAATAAAACATAAAAAATAACTTTTCATCAGCAAAAGTTTAGCTTACTGGTAATTGAATGATAAATTCCGTTCCCTCATTTTCTTTTGTGTTTACTTTTATTTCACCGCTATGTGCTTTAATAATATCGTAACTCAAACTTAAGCCTAATCCAGTTCCCTGCCCGGTGGGCTTAGTAGTGAAGAAGGGTTGAAATATTTTTTCTTTTACAGATTCGGGAATTCCGTTTCCATTATCTGTAACTTTTATTGTGACCTCACCCCGGCCCTCTCCAGGGGAGAGGGAGCGACTCGTACTAACAGTAACAGTGGGCTCATAACCGGCACTGCCTTCTTTTTTCTTTTCATGCACAGCATAAAAAGCATTGTTGATCAAATTCAATATAACCCTTCCAATATCCTGTGAAACGATATTGATGTTTCCTATTGAATTACCAAAATCAGACTTCATAGTTGCATTAAACGATTTGTCTTTTGCCCGTAAGCCATGATAGGAGAGACGTAAATATTCATCACACAGCGCATTGATGTCTGTTGGTTCTTTTTGTCCGCTGCTACTACGGCTGTGCTGCAGCATGCCTTTCACAATAGCATCAGCTCTTTTGCCATGATGAATTATTTTTTCTTCATTGGATGCAATATCAGCTAACAGCTCATCTATTTCCTCAGTTTTTAATTTTGACCTTTGAGTTTTTAATTCTTCGATCAATTCTTTATTTACTTCGGAAAAATTATTGACAAAGTTCAACGGGTTCTGTATCTCATGGGCAATGCCTGCTGTTAGTTCGCCCAGGCTGGCCATTTTTTCTGATTGGATAAGCTGGTTTTGGGTGGCTTTAAGTTCCTGTATAGAGCTTATGAGTGCCAGGTTGCTTTTCTCAAGGTCTTTTTGTTTGTTTTCCAGCTCTATGTTAAGATTGTTCAGTTCTGATCTTTTTTTTCTGATATTTTTCATGGTGAAATACATACCAACAAGTATGATGCCCAGCAAGGCTGCTATACTTATATACAACAATTGATTTTTTTTCTGCTGGATAATTTTTGCATCCTGTTCTTCAATGGTTTCATCTTTTTTGGCTGTTTCGTATTTTATCTGCAGCTCAGACTCCAGCTGACTGATGGTTTGATTTTTGTTTTCCAGTTCTTCATCAGCAAAAAGCCGGTGATATTCCAGTGCTTTTTTGTATTGCCCCAGGGCATCATAACTGTCGGCGGCATGCATATAGTTCTCCCACAGGTTTTGGGTGTTACCGGTTTTTTTCATAATGGCAATCGCCTCCAGCGTATAAGGAAGCGCTTTGGCATATTTTTTTTGCAAACGATACACATGGCCGATATTACCGAGCGAAGGTATCAGGTAGCGTTCCTGGTTATTTTCTTTTGATAACAGGTAATTCTTTTTGTATTCCACAAGTGCATCATCATATCGTTTCAGGTATTTATAAATATTACCCCTGGTGTTATAGGAAGCCATAATATCCAATTCAGTCTTTCCTGCTTTTTTAAGTACGTTGATTGCTTCATTTATATTAAGAAGCGCTTCGTCATATTTTTCAAGTATCAACAGGTTATCGGCCTTAAACCGGTAGCTTACTGCCAGGTCATCAGGTTGGTCGATGTCTTTTTGTATGTCAATAGCTTTTTGACAATAATCGGCCCCTTCCTGGTATTTTTCCTGGTAATACATCAAGTCGCAAAGCCGGGAATAACATATAGCTATACCTTTAGGGTCTTTCAGCTTTTCATATAAACCAAGTGCTTTAAAGTCGTAAGCCATGGCATCATTATAACCGGTTCTTTCTTTATACGCATCTTCAAAAGCCAGGTAGGTTTCTGCAAGCAGGTTGTCGTTTTCCAGATTCTTGTAAATATTTTCAGATTGTGTAAGGTACCATGCCGTGGAATCAATGGTTTTATTACCCCGGTGCCAGGTGGCAAGGTTGCTGTACGAAGCGGCCAGCAGTTTTTGATTGTTTTCTTTTTTTGATTGCTGTACTGCCAGGTGTGCATTGCTGTAAACCAAACCAGAGTCGGTAATTTTTTTTTGAA
>JBATAS010000094.1:0-25389 GCA_049661965.1 Ferruginibacter sp.
ATTTTAAACTGGAATTGATACTTGGATTGCTGCGGAAACAATTGATACGGATCCGGTTGCCCAGTTCCTCCCAGCCATACATCTCCACTAAATGAGTAAGAATCATTTCGAGTGTTTTGCCATGCAGCGGATCATTCGATTGTTGTTGATCTGAACTCAAGGTTATTAAAATTTTATATAAAACTAATTAAAAAACGCCTTGCATTATACAAGGCGTTTAATAGTATTAAGCATTTTATTATATACCCATTTTCTTTTTCAGATTCTCATCAATGGCATCTAAAAACTCCTCGGTGTATAAATAATGATCGCCGTGGTTCACTTTATTGCCATGAATACAAACTGCCAGGTCTTTGGTCATTTTGCCGCTTTCTACAGTTTCAATACAAACTGATTCAAGGGCGTTACAAAAATCAATCAGTGGTTGATTATTATCTAATTTTCCGCGGAAAGCAAGTCCTCTTGTCCATGCAAAAATAGATGCAATTGGATTGGTAGAAGTTGGTTTACCCTTCTGATGCTCCCTGTAGTGGCGGGTTACCGTGCCATGTGCGGCTTCGGCTTCCATGGTTTGTCCATCGGGAGTTACCAAAACCGAAGTCATTAAACCCAGTGAACCAAATCCCTGTGCAACCGTATCGCTCTGCACATCGCCGTCGTAATTTTTACAGGCCCAAACAAAATTGCCATTCCATTTTAAAGCAGATGCAACCATATCATCAATCAGGCGGTGTTCATAAACAATACCTGCATCAGCAAATTTTTGTTTAAACTCTGTTTGATAAATATTTTCAAAAATATCTTTAAACCTTCCGTCGTATTTTTTAAGAATGGTGTTTTTGGTAGAAAGGTATAAAGGCCAGCCTTTGCTTAAAGCCATATTAAAACAGCTACGTGCAAAACCATTGATACTTTCATCAGTATTATACATGCTCATGGCAACGCCATCACCTTTAAAATTATATACTTCAAAAACCTGTGGTTCGCCACCGTCTTCGGGTGTAAAAGTCATGGTTAATTTTCCTTTGCCTTTTATTACGGTATCCGTTGCACGGTACTGATCGCCAAAAGCATGACGGCCAACAATGATTGGTGCCGTCCAGTTAGTAACCAGTCTCGGTACATTCTGCATAACGATTGGTTCACGGAAAACCGTTCCATCTAAAATGTTACGTATGGTTCCGTTCGGGCTCTTCCACATTTGTTTTAACTTAAATTCTTCCACACGCTGCTCATCAGGTGTAATGGTTGCACACTTAATACCCACACCACAAGCCTTAATGGCATTGGCTGCATCAATAGTAACCTGGTCATTCGTCTCATCACGGTATTCCATTCCTAAATCAAAATACTGGATGTTTACATCCATATACGGAAGTATCAGTTTGTCTTTGATAAATTTCCAGATGATACGGGTCATCTCATCACCGTCTAACTCAACTACTGGATTATCAACTTTAATTTTTGCCATGTTTATTTTTTATTTTTTACGAAAGTATTTAATTTTTATTTGTGCAGCTACTACAAGCTTGAACTTTTCTTCAACATACCGTCGCCGGTTACTACGCCCATATCATTAATGATTTCTTTACCAAACTCACTCGTCTTTAACAGTGTAGCGTCACTCATCAGGTTATAGAAATCGATGGTAACTCTTTTCCGCATGATAGCAGCCTGCAGGGCAGAAGTGATCAGGTCTGCAGCTTCTTTCCACCCCATGTATTCCAGCATCATGCAGCCGCTTAAAATAATAGACGAAGGATTCATACTATCGGTACCGGCAAATTTTGGAGCGGTGCCATGGGTTGCTTCAAACACGGCATAACCGGTGTTGTAGTTAATATTGGCACCGGGTGCAATACCAATACCACCTACTTCGGCAGCCAGTGCATCCGAAATATAATCACCATTCAAATTCAACGTAGCTACTATCGAGTAATCTTTTGGCGCAATCAATATCTGCTGTAAAAAATTATCTGCAATTACATCTTTAATCAGGAGTTTTCCTTCATGCAAAGCTTTACGCTGTACTTCATTAGCATGTTCTTCGCCATGTTCTTTTTTCAGTTCATCCCATTCGGCCCAGGTAAATGTTTTATCACCATATTCCTGACGAGCCACTTCGTAACCCCATTTCTTAAACCCACCTTCGGTAAATTTCATAATATTTCCTTTGTGCACTAAAGAAACCGATGGCAAACCATTTTCCAACGCATGATTGATTGCTGCTCTCACTAAGCGTTTGGTGCCTTCGGCCGAAACAGGCTTTACACCATAACTTGAATCACCGGGGAAACGAACATTTTTTACACCCATCTCTTCAATCAAAAATTTTTCAAATTTTATCGCTTCAGCAGATCCTGCCATCCACTCAATACCTGCATAAATATCTTCGGTGTTTTCTCTAAAAATCGTCATGTCCACATGCTCCGGATGAACAACCGGCGACGGAACACCCTTAAACCATTTAACGGGCCGTACGCAGGCAAACAGATCAAGTTCCTGGCGCATGGCCACATTCAGGGAACGTATACCACCACCAATCGGTGTGGTTAATGGTCCTTTAATAGAAACAATATAATCTTTGGCAGCCTGCAATGTTTCGGCCGGCAACCATTCGCCGGTTTGCTTAAATGCTTTTTCGCCGGCCAAAATTTCTTTCCACTCAATTTTACGTTTACCATTGTAGGCTTTTTCCACAGCGGTATCAAATACCTGTCTGGCTACAGCCCATATTTCAGGACCAATGCCATCACCTTCAATAAAAGGAATAATCGGGTTGTCGGAAACTTTAAGTTTCCCGTTGTTCATTGTTATTTTTTCTGCCATAATATTTTTTTGGGAGCCGGGCTTTTGAATAACTCTGCAGCTTCATTGGCGTCGCACTCTTGTACTGTATATCTAAATTGAACGTAATGGAGCCGCAAATTTACGAAAATAGGGGCGTAGTTTAAAGCTTTAGAACAGATAATATCAATTATAGATTACGCCTCGCCCTGAAATAACAAGTTACTGTATGAACAGCATTAGGAGATTGTTGTTCAACTAAAGTGCCTGTAAAGTTTCCACCAATGAATTGTCCGATGGGACCGTATTCTGTAATGCGAACAATAATTGGATTCGCCGGTTGGCTGCTTGCCACCAGATTTGAAGATGTAAAGCCATTTAAAAGGTGGGTACTGTTTACAAAAATACCCGAATTAAAAAACCTGAACTTAGCAAATTGATTAGTCCCCAGGCGTGCTGCCCAAAACTCTGGTTCGGGTGAATTTACCGATCCATAGAAGGCAACACTATCTATTGGAGCAGTAAATGAGTAATTCACTCCATCTATTGAATAGTGTAAAAATTCCTGAGCAGAAAAACCACAAGCCTGCAAATTGGGCACCGCATTGGACCCTGCACTTATTACCTGGCTAAAAGGAGCGTTTTGTTGTAATGACGAAATGTCTTCTGCAATAAATATTGCATTTGTATTACTACCACAAAGTAAGACTGAAAAATTATAAGTACCTGTACTGCTAAGCGGAAACCTGTAATTATAATTGTTAGCAATCATAATTACATAACCGTTGGAAACGGGATTATTGTTACAGTCGGTCACTGTGCCGGATATGCTTGCTGTTTGTAATCCGGCAGCAATAACTATATTTCCTAATGATACATTTGAATTTGTAGTATTGAAAGTTTGTGAATGAATAGTCGTTAAGCAGTAGGGGTTATTAAAAATCTCAAGTAATAACTGTGCATTATCAGGTACCGCACCAATTACAAATCCTGTGGCATCAGTATGACCAAAAGCAAAATTGGCAGGGTTATTTACATTTGTGATTTTTATATAAGCATTTTGAATAGGTTGCATACTTGCATTAACTACACTACAACTAAACTGAACATAATTATTAGGATAGTCACAATTCCAAAATGAAAAATGGCCTACCTCCCCAATATAATTGTTTCCTGATTTTACAGCGGAGCCTTCCTCCTGCCATAACCCTTTTGCTTCATCAAAATACCAAAGCGGAATTGTTGCAGGTGCAGAAGCCCCAATAGAAGCTGGTATTGGGAAACTTAAAGTAGATTTTTTGCCGGTGGCCATTTGCAATAACTCTCCACTGCTGCCGGTTAATTCCACGGCAGCCATGCCGTATGTAGTAAGCAATTGCATGTTACCGGCAGTATTCAAACCCCGTAAATCACCCGGCATGCTGTTGGGCAGATCGCTGCCTGTTGGGTTTATCCAGTGGGCAAAAATATTTACTGTTCCGGAGTAAGCAGTATTTGAAGCTGCATTTACAATTGCATTGGCGGGCAGGGAAATGCTTAAACCATTTGCAAGACTCACAACTCCGCCGGCAGTTGCATTAATTGTTCCGGCAATTGTTTTTGGGATTAATTTAATTCTGAAAAAAGCTGACTTGTTTTCTGAAGCTATATACGTTTTAATGCCCTTAAAATAACCAGGTTGGGTTACTGTAACCACGGCAGCATTTTTTACAACATCAACATTTTTAAATTCAAAATACCCATACTTATCTGTTGTAATTGTTGAGGTACTAACCTGTACAGTTGCAAAATTTACCGCCAGGTTATTTTCATCAGTAACAAAACCACTTACTGATGATTTTACCTTCGTAGTAAGGTCAGGTGGAGAGGAAATACTGAAAGTGTTGTCAGCATTCTTTTTACAGCCGGTTAAAAACGGCAGTATTATCAAACAATATAAAAGGGTAGTCCGGAAAACTTTGAACATGATTGATTGTTAAGGGTAAATATACAGGCAATATATATGTTAATTATGCTGCATAAAACTAATTATTATTTATAATTAATACTGCAATTCTGCCAACCACTGCAATGCTAACCTCCGGATATTTTTTATAAAAATTAATTGCAGGGTCATTCTGGTCTAACACCTGCCAAATCATACAGCTATTTTTATTGGCGTCACAGGCCTATGAATGAAAACTATTTATATTTGAATGAAATATTTAAACAATCCTTTTTACCCTGAAACTACATGTAACATTGTATGGCGTACTATTTGGTGCAGGCCCTGTTATCACAGCTGAAAAATTACCCGCTATGTATTCACCAATATTTCCATATTCAGTTATGGTTAACTTTATAGGTAGTGTGGAGGTTGAAACAATCGGGTAAAAATCTGTAAACTGTGTATAAAAGAATGAAAGTACAGGCGTGCTTCCAGCTGTTAGACCGGTTCTTTCAAATTGTATATTGACATAGTCAGTTGTTGAACTCGGAACTCTGTTTGCAAAGACCAGCGTTGTAGGAGGCGGTTGAGGATTATTCAATTGGTTGGCGGAAAAGACATTGTCGGTTGGCTTTGTAAAACTATAGTTTACGCCATTTATACTATATCTTATAAACTGTTCAGTCGATAAAATTACGGGTGATGCAGTATCGTTTTTTTTGGAACAGGAATTAAAAAAAAACGACGATAAACAGCCGATAAAAAGAAATACATATTTTTTCATAAAGGAATTAAGTACGGTAGAATAATTTCCCAAAACTATGTACTTTCCTTATTTTAATCAAAATTTATATAACAATTCAGCCAACCCTTATCAATAAAAACTTCTGGATATTTTTTATAAAAATTAATTGCAGGTTCATTCCAGTCTAACACCTGCCACATCATACCGCTGTATTGTTTTTCTTTACATTCTTCAATCAGTTTATCAAGTAAAAGTTTTCCAATGCCCTGTCCACGCATTTTTTCGGTAACCAGCAAATCTTCCAGGTACAGGCGGGTTCCTTTCCAGGTGCTGTACCGGATATACCAAAGGGCAAAGCCTTCAACCTTACCATCTGCTTCTGCAACATAAGCCCACCAGATTGGCTTTTCGCCAAAACCGCAATCCACAAAATGATTAAATGAAACAGTGACGGCATCCGGTTCTTTTTCATATACGGCAAGTTCCTGAATAAGTTCCATCATTCGTTTGCAATCTTCTTTTACGGCCTTTCTTATTGTAATATTCATGATTCAAAAAATCAAAAGTTAAAAAATCAAAACCAAAAATTAATAATTCATAATTCTGCATCAGTCCAAAGCCTGACTAAGATCCATAATAATATCCTGCACATTCTCTATACCCACACTCATCCTTATCAACCCATCCGTAATTCCATACTGTTCACGTTTTTCTTTGGGTACGCCATGGTGTGTCATGGTTGCCGGATGACATAATAAAGTATCGCAGGTACCCAACGAAACAGCCCTTAAGCACATCTGCAATTTGTTTATAAAACTAACCGCTGCATCTAATCCGTCTTTCATTTCAAAACTAAGCATGGCACCCGGGTGGCGCATTTGCCTGGCAGCCGTTTCAAAATCGGGATGGGTGATCAGACCCAGATAATTTACTTTACTTATGGCCGGGTGCTGGTCTAAAAAGCCGGCAACTTCCATAGCATTGTGGCAATGGCGCTGCATACGTACTTCCAGTGTTTTCATACCCTGTGTTAATAAAAATGCATCAAAAGAATTACTGTTGCCACCCAGCAGCCGATGCACTTTTGTAATATGCCCGTTCATATGTGCCGCATCTTTACCAATTAATACACCGCCAATGGCAGTACCATGACCGTTTAAAAATTTGGTGGTGCTGTGAAAAACATAATCAACTCCATATTGAAATGGTTGCTGCAAATAAGGCGTGGCAAATGTATTGTCGACAGACACTATTAAATTATTTGCTTTAGCAATTTGTGTTAAGGCTAACAGGTCAACACATTGTATAGTTGGGTTGGCAGGAGTTTCCAGGTAAAGCATTTTAATTGCAGTATCGGCTTTAATGGCATCAGTTGCTTTTTGCAGATCTCTCAGGTCAACAATTACAGCTTCTATGCCCAGTGGCGGTAAAATTTTTTCAACCAGTTCCTGTGTACCACCATATAAAGAATAATGCGTTAAAATTTTATCATCTGCTTTTAAAGTACCAATCATTAATGTGCTTAATGCTGCCATGCCGCTGCTGTGTAAAATAGCTTTTAATGCAAATGATTTTCCGGTTTCATCTGTTATACCAAAACTTTCCAGGGCCGCAATTTTTTCTTCTGCTTCGCTGATGGTAGGGTTTCCCCAACGGCTGTAGATATAACCTTTTTCTTCGCCATTAAAACGGCGCATGCCCTGTTCTGCATCATCAAACACATAAGTACTGCTGGCATAAACCGGGGTGATGTGTGCATAATTAGGATCTTTTGTATGGCCTGCATGTATGGCCGCTGAACTAAAACCGCTGAATGGAAATTCTTTACCGGGCATTGTTGATAATTATTAATGAAAGATGCTGATGAAATAATTAAATTCGAAAGTAAATGTAAGAAAAACCATGAAGGAAGTTCTGAAACAATATGCTGCTTATACCATTTGGGCCAATCAGAAAATATTTGATTGCATGAGCAATTTATCTGACGAACAGATAAACCAGGAAATTACAAGCAGCTTTCCTTCGCTCAGCAAAACAATTTTGCACATGTGGAATGCAGAAGCGATATGGTGGCAGCGCTTGAAACTGGAAGAAAAAATTATAGTACCCGGCGACAATTTTACAGGCAGCTTTACCGAATTGATAAAACAAGTGAATCAACAATCAATAATATGGAAGGAATGGGTTGATAATGCTACGGAAACACAGTTGCAACATGTTTTCTTTTACAGAAATACCAAACGGGAGGAATTTAAACAGCCGGTTTATGAATTGCTTCTGCATATTATGAATCACGGAACGTATCACCGTGGGCAACTTGTAACTATGCTGAGACAATTGGGAGTTGACAAAATTCCATCTACGGATTTTACAACATTTTGCAGAAAGAAGTAGGAAAAGTGAGAAGCTTGGCTTTTTAATTATGATCAATCATCGTCATCTTTACACCATAGCCCTGCCGGTAACCACCGAGGCCCGGTGTAGGAGGTTGATATTCTATATGTATAAAATCACGGTAAACCATCCCTAAGCCTTTAGCATATTTTTCGGTACTGAAATTTATTTCGTGGTATGAATTAATATCACCGGGATTACCGATTACTTCATCACGTTGATTAACATTTAAAGTACTGTCGAGTGTAAAGGAGCCAACAGTGGTACTTGTATTTACGCCGTCGTAAACATAATCCCAGTCTTCCAGGTATCTGCCATAAATATTTAAATCTATATAGCTGTTGCCTTTCCAGGTATAGCCATCTCTTACCGGGCCTTTCAGTTTTATAAAGCGCATATTATTTTCAATAAACTCCACGGTAAAATCAGTTTGTACAGCCATGAAGGTATTATCAGCTACCCAAGGGTTAGCGGCTGTTTTGCGTATATATCGTATCACCCGGTATGCCGGACGACCCAAATTATCCATTATTTCTGCATCAATTTCATGCTTAACCTGGTATTTCATTATCGTGTCTTTAGTACCAAAGTTTATAAAAACGGTAGAATCGAGGTCGTAGGTAATATATTTGCCCACTTGCAGCGGATAAAATTCATTTACGGTATTAGTTTCCAGTACATCGGTGCTTTTTTTACAGGCAGCAAAAATGATAACAGTAATTAAGGCCAGAAAAAGAAATTGCTTTCTCATAAATTTATATATGTTGTAAAGATAGATACAATTAAACCGAAAAAGGCTGCTCAGCCCGTTGAATGATCCCGCCGCCAATAACATCATCGCCTTCATAAAAAACAGCACTCTGGCCTGGGGCAACAGCTTTTACATCTTCATAAAAACGCACATTTATGCCATTTTCGTATGTAAAGAGATTACTTAATGCACCTTTATCTTTATAACGGATCTTGGTAACGGCTTCCATACCATCTGTAATGCCGTCATATTTTATCCAGTTTAATCCGGTTACTTTCATTTCAGTCCGGTTCAAATCATCTTCTTCTCCTAAAACTACGGTATTTGTTTCGGGCAGGATTTCGGTAACAAAAGCCGGCCGGCCAAATGCTATATCCAGCCCTTTACGTTGACCAACGGTATAAAACGGATAACCTTTATGCTGACCAAGAATTTTCCCGGTTTTATCAATAAAGTTTCCGCCGGCAACTCTTTCTTCAAGCCCTTCAACTTTTCTTTTTAAGAAACCGCGGTAATCATTATCCGGCACAAAACATATTTCGTAACTCTCATTCTTTTTCGCCAGTTCGGGATAGCCAAAATCATGCGCCATCTGACGTATATCTTTTTTATGATAAGTGCCCAATGGCAGCAAAGTACGGCTCAGCAGGTCCTGCTGTAATCCCCACAGGGCATAGCTTTGATCTTTTGTGTCGTCAATTCCTTTGCGTATGAAATACCTGCCGTTGGTATGCTGATGCACCTGTGCATAATGCCCGGTGGCAATATACTTGCAACCCATGGCATCGGCTCTTTTTAATAAAGCCCTCCACTTGATATGTGTATTACACATCACACAGGGATTGGGTGTGCGGCCGGCAATATATTCGTCAACAAAGTTCTCAATTACAAAATCGCCAAACTCTTCCCGTATGTCTAAAATAAAATGCGGAAATCCGTGTTGCACCGCCGCCTGCCGGGCATCGTTAAAACTGTCGAGGTTACAGCAGCCCGTTTCTTTTTTGCCGGTAGTGCCCACACTGGCGGCATAGTCCCATGTTTTCATAGTAATACCCACTACTTCATAACCTTCTTTATGAAGCATCAAAGCTGCAACGGTACTGTCTATACCACCGCTCATAGCCATTAAAACTTTTCCTTTTGTACTCATAGTAATTTCTCCGTCGCAAAGATACCGATAAGTTGATAGTTGATGGTTAGGAGTTGATGGCTGGGGTTTTTGAAATCGGGAATTTTTAAGTTGTATGAGTACCGATATCGTCTACAAAACTGGAAAGTTGTAAGTCGATTTGTTGAACAATAGCTTTAGTAAGGAAGATTCGTGTAACTGAACTTATATAACCTGTAAAGAGGCAAATGATTACTAAAAGATCACTAATGTTATAAATAGTTACAGGAATAAACCGGTCAATCCTGAATTTTAAAACAGCATAGTAAACCAGAAATGAGTAGAAAAGGGTTGCAATGATTTCCAATATAAAAAAAGCTTTCCTGATTTTTTGATTGATTGTAGATACATTTAATGATTTGGCGATAATGTATATCATTTTTGTGCCATAGTAGAAATTGAAAGTGTAAATTAAAATTGCTATAAAAATCCATGATAGATCTAAAAAATCCTGAGAAGTAAACCTCTGATCATTTGTTTGATATAGAAATGTCCCGACAACAATCAATATACATGATAAATTCAGGTAGCAGGCAATCTTAAAAACTTTTGTTTTTCTGTTCATAATTAAAAGTAAGTGTAAGAAACTAAATTCGCCAATTAACTTAATTTGCACTCATGCAACAATATCTCAGTTTAGTTAAACATATTATTGAAACCGGAATCGATAAAAGCGACCGCACAGGAACCGGAACCCGCAGTGTTTTTGGTTATCAGATGCGGTTTAACCTGACAGATGGTTTTCCGTTGGTTACAACAAAAAAATGTCATCTTAAAAGTATCATTTACGAACTGCTTTGGTTTTTACAGGGCGATACTAATATCAATTATTTAAAAGAGCATAATGTAAAAATATGGGATGAGTGGGCCGATGAAAATGGTGACCTGGGGCCCGTTTACGGCAAACAATGGCGCAGTTGGAAAGGAGCAGACGGTGTGGAAGTTGACCAGGTGAAAGAATTGATTCATACAATAAAAAATAATCCCGACAGCAGACGTATGATCATCAGCGCCTGGAATGTAGCTGATCTGCCAAAGATGAAACTGATGCCATGTCATTGCCTTTTTCAATTCTATGTTGCAAATGGTAAACTAAGTTGCCAGCTTTACCAGCGTTCGGCGGATGTGTTTTTGGGTGTGCCTTTCAATATTGCCTCCTATGCTTTATTAACGATGATGATTGCACAGGTTTGCGATTTGGAACCGGGCGAATTTGTACATTCCTTTGGCGATGTACATTTATACAGCAATCATTTTGAACAGGCCGAACTGCAATTGAGCAGGACTCCTTTTCCTTTACCGCAGATGAAGATCAATCCTGATGTAAAAGACATTTTTAATTTTAAGTTTGAGGATTTTGAATTGCTGAATTATGAGAGCCATCCCGCCATAAAAGCACCGGTAGCAGTTTAATTTAGTTTCCACACATTATTTCGGCTGTTTTTTCGTTGTTACATAAGATACCAATCTTATGAAAACATTTATTACCCTATCATTATTTATTTTTTGTTATTTCAGTTCAGTGGCACAGCCATCGCAGCATCTGTTATCTGATACGCTTTTAAAAGAGCAGAAAGAGAATATCATTAAGGAATCCACCATCGTTCAGGTTGAAAATTTAGGAGAGATTATTAATACCGATAATCCTGAAATGCGGCCAACCATTTCGGCCGATGGCAACCTGTTGTTTTTTATCCGCCAGAACGATCCTGCCAATATTCATTACGCCACCGTTCCCAATTCACAGGATATCTGGTATTCTACCAGAGACAGTTCTGGTAAGTGGAGCAAGGCAAAACATCTGAGTGCAAAAGTGAATGCTTCACATTACAATGCAGTTTTCTGGATATCACCCGATCTGAATACAATTTTACTGAAAGGCGCATTTATTGACGGACAATATTTAGGAATGGGTGTAAGTATGATTCACAAACGAAGAGATAATAGCTGGACAAATGCAGAGATGCTGAAGATCAGGAATTTTAATAAGTTCAGTACCACGCCACAGATTGGTGCTTCTATGGGGCACAATGGTAAAGTGCTGTTGTTTTACATGACCGATAAAAAAGGAAGTTTTGATAATGACCTTTATGTTTCATTTTTAGAAGGAAACAATATCTGGACAGCTCCTAAAAGCCTGGGTAAAAAAATTAACCTGCCCGATTATAATGAAATGAGTCCGTTTATTGCCGCAGATGGGGTAACACTTTATTTTGCCAGCGACAGGCCGGGTGGCATTGGCGAAATGGATATATGGATGACCAAACGGCTTGACGATAGCTGGACTAAATGGAGCGACCCGGTAAACCTGGGTAAGCCAATCAATACAGAAGGTTCAGAAGCTTTTTTTACTTTGGATGCAGGTGGTGAATATGCCTATCTGACTTCAAGCGACGGTGCTTTTGGCGCCAGCGATATTGTAAGGGTAAAACTGCTTGAGAAAGAAATGCCAAACCCGGTGGTGCTTGTTAGTGGTAATGTTTACAATGCAAAAACAAAAGAACCGCTTTCTGCTTCATTAATTTATGAAACATTGCCCGATGGAACCGAAGTTGGTAACGGTGTTTCAAGCCCGGTGGACGGCTCGTTTAAAATCGTTTTGCCTTATGATAAAAATTACAGCATCAGGGCATCGGCAGATAAATTCTTTGCCATTTCCGAAAACCTGAAACTCGATTCGCTGATAAAAGCCGGTTACAAAGAAATTCACAAAGACCTTTATTTAGCGCCTATTGAAATAGGACAGGTGTTCCGTTTAAACAATGTATTCTTCGACTTTGATAAATATAACCTGCGGCCGGAGTCGTTTGTGGAATTAGACAGGGTTGTTGGTTTTTTAAATGAATATCCAAACATCGAAATTGAGATGAGTGCACATACCGACAGTAAAGGTGCTGATCAATATAATATGACTTTGAGTGATAACAGGGCAAGATCGGTGATGGAGTATATCTTATCAAAAGGAATTTCCAAGACAAGAATCGTGTCGCAAGGTTATGGCGAAACCAAGCCTGTTGCTGATAATACCAACGCCGATGGTAGCGATAATCCTGACGGAAGGCAGCTGAACAGGAGGGTTGAGTTTACGATACTAAAAAATTAAAAAGTTGAAATTCAAAAATCAAAAGCAGGGACGACTCTAAGTTTCTTATTTTTACTTTTGATTTTTGAATTTTAACTTTTAACATGATCTCATTAATTGTTGCCGCTGCCGAAAATAATGCCATTGGTAAAAACAACCAGTTGCTCTGGCATTTACCCAACGATCTTAAATTTTTTAAAAACACAACCTGGGGTATGCCCGTTATTATGGGCCGTAAAACATTTGAGTCGGTAAACAAACCATTACCGGGCAGGTTTAATATTGTTATTACCCGGCAGGCTGATTGGAAAGCAGACGGGGTGATTGTTGCCACCGATTTACAGGATGCATTAAAAAAAGCATCAGCAACCAACTGTAAAGAATTTTTTATAATCGGAGGCGGCGAAATTTATAAACAGGCTTATGAAATTGCCGGTAAGATATATTTAACAAGAGTACATACCGCAATTGACGGAGATACTTTTTTCCCTGCTGTTGATGAAACTAAATGGCAGTTAACTTCCAGTCAGGATTTTGAAACTGATGAAAAACATAAGTATGCGTATTCATTTCAAACATGGATTAAAAAATAATTCTTAATTGTTCAGCAAATTCCAATTATTTAAAAAGTATTTACACTACTACCTCACCGCCTCCAACGGCAAAGGCCATGGCATTCATTCTCCATTTGTATTTGATTTTGTAAACAACGTATTGAATGATAAAACTGTTTATCCTCCTTATCAACCTATAGAACAAAAACGAAAAAAGCTGCTACATGATTCAACGATTATTGAGGTGGAAGATTTCGGCGCCGGCTCTTCAGTCATCAAAACCAATAAACGAATAGTAAAAGATATTGCAGCCTCGTCGCTCAAACCAAAAAAATATGCTCAGCTTTTATACAGGATGGTAAAATATTATAAGCCTGAAACCATTCTTGAGCTCGGAACTTCATTCGGTATAACCAGCGCTTACCTGGCATCGGGAAATACAAATTCAGTTTTACATACCTGCGAAGGTTCATCAACCATTGCATCCATAGCAAAACAAAATTTTGCGGAACTGGAACTGCAGAATATTCAATTAGCTGAAGGTGATTTTACAAATACATTAAACCCGCTCTTATCAAAATTAAAAACAATTGATTTTGCTTTTATTGATGGTAACCATCGCAAAGAACCTACATTAAACTACTTTGAGCAGTTATTAAACCATTCAACCACCTCCTCTATATTAATATTTGATGATATACACTGGAGCACCGAAATGGAAGCCGCCTGGGCAGTAATAAAACAACACGAATCGGTTACACTCAGCATAGATTTGTTTTTTATCGGCATCGTTTGCATAAATACCGACTTTAAAAATCCACAACACTTTACAATCAGATTTTAATTTTACTTATCTTAGTCGCAATAATTGCATTATGATAATTGGCTTACTAAAAGAACCTGCTGCTGAAACACGTGTATCCTTGTTACCCGAACACGTAACAATCCTTAAATAATGGAATGTAGATGTTTGTATTGAAAGCAATGCAGGTGTTACTGCTTTTGCTAATGATGAAAAATATTCCGAGGCCGGAGCAGTAATTAAATCAAGAAGCGAAGTGCTCCAAAGCAGTGATATCATATTGTCGATAAATACACCTGCTGAATCTGAAACCGGGAACCTTAAATCGAAAATTCTTTTGGGTGTTTATCAGCCATTGTTCAATGCCGGACAGATGAAGGAGCTTGCGGAAAAAGGACTGACCATTTTCAGTATGGATATGTTGCCACGTACAACCCGTGCACAAAGCATGGACATACTAAGCAGCCAGGCAAATATTGCCGGATACAAAGCGGTTTTACTGGCAGCTAATTTATTCCCTAAATATTTTCCCATGTTCATGACGGCTGCCGGTAGTATTCCTCCGGCAAAATTATTGATACTGGGTGCAGGTGTTGCTGGTTTACAAGCCATTGCAACGGGTAGAAGATTGGGTGCTGTGGTAGAAGTTTTTGATACCCGCCCTGCCGTTAAAGAAGAAGTGATGAGCCTCGGTGCAAAATTTGTGGAAGTGGAAGGCGCAGCAGATGCCAGCAAAGCGGGTGGTTATGCGGTTGAGCAGAGCGAAGATTTTATGAAGCGCCAAAAAGAAAAAATTGCCGAGAGTATTGCCAAAGCTGATATTATTGTTACCACTGCACAGATACCAGGCAAAAAAGCGCCCATCTTAATTACAACACCTATGATGGAAGCCATGAAGAATGGTTCTGTTATTATTGATCTGGCTGCAGCAACCGGAGGCAATACAGAGTTTACAAAGAACAATGAAACTGTAGTTCATAATGGCGTAAGCATTGTTGGTAATTCTAATTTAGCAGCTACCATGCCCAGCGATGCCAGTAAGATGTATGGAAAAAATATCCTGAACTTTTTACAATTAATGATCAATAAAGAGGGAGCATTTAATCTGAATTTTGAAGACGACCTGGTTTTAGGAACCTGTGTTGTCCACAAAGGAGAAATAACAAATGCACGTGTAAAAGAATTAATAAATTAATTTTTATGGAAAGTATTTTAAACTGGATAACCACCAATCAACAGATCATCTACATTGTTATACTGATGATTTTTGTAGGTATTGAAGTGATAGGCCGTGTGCCCAGCGTTTTACATACACCGCTTATGAGTGGTGCTAATGCCATACATGGAGTGGTTGTTATTGGAGCTATTATTATAATGGGACAAGCTGAAACGGATAACTACCTGGCATTGATACTCGGATTTCTTGCAGTGGTATTAGGTACATTAAATGTTGTCGGTGGGTTTGTAGTTACAGATAGAATGTTGGAAATGTTCAAAAAGAAAAAAGTTTAAGCATGGGTTCTCATTTACTTACGATATGTTATTTAATAGGATCGATAACTTTCATTATCGGGCTTAAAATGTTGTCGAATCCTGCAACTGCCAGAAGAGGAAACTTACTGGCTGCATTCGGTATGGGTATTGCCATTCTAGGCACTATTTTTTTATATACCAATCATGAAACCGGTGAACATCTCGGCAACTATCCATGGATATTTGGCGGTTTACTTGTTGGGGGTATTATAGGAACCCTTGCTGCCAAAAAAGTAAAGATGACCGCCATGCCCGAAATGGTGAGTATGTTTAACGGAATGGGGGGTGCCTGTGCAGCGTTAATTTCAATTGTAGAGTTTAATCATTTATCAAAAGAACTGGCCGCAGGAACAATTAATGCTGAAGCAATTCAGCCAACTGTTTTAATTATAGTTTTAGGATTGATCATCGGCTCGGTATCATTTGCCGGCAGTATGATTGCCTGGGGAAAATTAAATGGTACCGTAAAAGATTTCAGTTTTACCGGGCAGAATATTCTCAATCTTTTAATTCTTGCAGTAACATTAGGAGCAGGTGCATACCTGGTTATTGATCCCACACAAAGCTATTTATTATATACAATTTTAGCATTGGCATTAGTGTACGGGGTATTTTTTGTTATGCCCATCGGCGGTGCCGATATGCCCGTTGTAATT
This sequence comes from Ferruginibacter sp., assembly GCA_049661965.1. Taxonomy (GTDB): domain Bacteria; phylum Bacteroidota; class Bacteroidia; order Chitinophagales; family Chitinophagaceae; genus Ferruginibacter. Next base: position 16,400 of record JBATAS010000094.1, read on the forward strand.
TCCTTACTCAACTCTTTTACCGGTGTGGCTGCGGCCTGTGGCGGATTTTTATACGATAACAAAGTAATGCTCACCGGTGGTATATTGGTTGGTGCTGCAGGTACACTGCTTACTATATTAATGTGTAAGGCCATGAATCGCTCTTTACAAAATGTATTGATTGGTTCCTTTGGCGGCAATAAAACAGGCGCTGCATCCGGCAGCGGTGAGCAGGGCCATTATAAAGAAATAAGCATCAGCGATGCTGCCATGCTCATGAGCTTTGCCAATAAAGTGATGGTTGTTCCCGGGTACGGACTGGCAGTTGCACAGGCACAGCATGTTTGTCATGAGCTTGAAAAATTATTGAGCGAAAAAGGCGTTGAATTCAAATATGCCATTCACCCGGTGGCGGGTCGTATGCCGGGTCACATGAATGTATTGCTTGCCGAAGCAGATGTGAGTTATGAAAAACTGCTGGAGATGGAAGATGCTAACGACGAATTTAAAACCTGTGATGTGGTACTCATACTCGGCGCCAATGATGTGGTAAATCCCGCCGCAAAAAATGATCCTGCTTCTCCCATATACGGTATGCCCATCTTAGAAGTAGAGCTTGCCAAAACTGTAATCGTAAACAAACGCAGTATGAAACCTGGTTATGCCGGTATCGAAAACAGTCTTTTCTTTCAACCCAAAACAAGTATGCTTTTTGGCGATGCAAAAAAAGTATTGCAGGATTTGTGTGCAGAGGTAAAAGCTGTTTAGGGTTTTTGGCTACAAGCTTTTGAAATACTATTAAACATTGTCGTGACACTCACTTGTGCGGCATATCTATTTGCAACTTTTATCTATAGTTAAATTGAACTACTCTTGAATTAGGAATAGTATTACAAATGTTCAATTCACAGCAGCACATCAGTTCCACATAGCTCCTTCCCGAAATCGGGCTGTATATCGATTTCGGGGCTCCTTTTTTGTTTCTTTTTTGGAGAAGCAAAAAAGAAAAAGAGAAAAGGTATATGTTAATTAATATCTAAGAAAACTCCATTCCTTTTTCCCTCTTACCATTTTTCCGCACTTTTATAGTCCTTAACGCACCCAACTGTATAATGAGATTAATTCTCCTTTTTATTTCATTAATTTTTTCTGCAACTGTTTTTTGCCAGTCTCATTTGCTGCATGGTAAAATAATCAACAGCAAACAGGAACCACTTGCCTTTGCCAGTATACAAGTGAAGGAAATTAAATTGGGTACTGTTACCAAAGAAGATGGAACCTGGTCATTGGATATTGATGAAGGTAAATACGATCTCATCATCACTCTCATCGGGTATAAACCGCAAGTGCTGACTGTTGTCGTTACTAAAACAGGTACGGAGCAGAATATCATCATGGAACTGGAAGAATCTTCAAGCCTTAAAGAAGTGCTGATAAAAGGAAAGGATGGTGCCGAAGATTATATCCGCAATGTTATACGCCACAAAGATGAAATAGAAAAAGCAGCTGGTGCTTATTCCTGCAAAATATATATTAAAGCATTTCAGCAGGATTCGCTGGAACATAAAAAAAAGAAAAAAGACAAAAACAGTGATTCACTTGCACAGGCTAAGAAAACAAAAGAACGGATGAATCAAACTGCCATGGCAGAAATTGTTATACAATTAGATCATGGCGGCGGTAAAAGCATAAAGGAAGAAAGAACCGGTGTAACCAAAAGAGGCAATGCCGATAATTTATTTTTTCTTTCCAGCACCGCTGGCGATTTTAGTTTTTACAATAACCTCGTCAATATTCCTTCCATTTCACAAACGCCTTTTTTATCGCCGCTCAGTTACAGTGGCTTGCTGGCTTACCGGTTTAAAATTTTAAAAACACAAATTGTAAACGGCCTTAAACAATATACCATCAGTGTAAAGCCACGCCAGCTAAGTAACACAACTGTTGAAGGAGAAATAACAATACTTGATAGTTTATGGATTGTAACGCATACAAAATTCAGTCTGCCAAAATACCACCTGGCCGAATATGATTTTTTTGAAGTGGAGCAGGATTATAGTTTTATCAATGATACCGCCTGGATGATCACCCGCCAGCAGTTTACCTACAATGCAGCTTCAGGTAAAAGAAGTTCATCGGGCCATACAGTTGTTACCTACAAAGATTTTGAACTCAACAAACAATTTGAAAAAAAACATTTTGGTGTTGAGTTAAGTTCAGCCAGCCAGCAGGCTTATGAACGTGACAGTATTTTCTGGCAAACAAACCGCACAGAGCCTTTAACAGCGAAAGAAATACATTTTATCAATTATAAAGACAGTGTTTTCCGTGCCACACATACCGAAGCTTACCTTGATTCGATGGATGCTGTGGTCAACAAAATAACCTGGCAAAAAATTTTATACAAGGGGCAGGAGTTTAACAACCATAAAAAAAGCAGGAAATGGACACTCTCACCGTTACTGGGGATGTACGACCCTTTCCAGTTTGGCGGAGCCCGGCTCATCGTTCCGGTTTATTACAATAAAACATACAAATCCAAGAAAAATATTTTTGTTTCCAGTGATCTCAGTTACGGTTTCCGTAATCATGATATCAATGGAGAGATCAGGATGAACAGGATGTACAATCCTTTCAACCGGGGATTTTATTCGGCACATATCGGTAAAGATTTTGAATATATTTTTGAAGGCGATGCCTGGATCAATATGCTCAAGCGAAGCAATGTGTACCTCAACCAAACCGTTGGTTTCGGCCACGGACTCGAACTGGCCAATGGATTATTCTTTTATTCGGATATTGATATGGCTTTCCGCCGTTCGGTAAGCGATTATAAAACCAATGACAAAGTTGACAGTTTGTTTGGCGATATACTGGAGAATAACCAGGCCCTTGACTTTCCTTCCTACAATGCACTTTACGGAACCTTTCACCTGGAGTATACGCCACGACAGCGTTATATACGTGAGCCTAAAGAAAAAATAATACTCGGCTCGGCCTGGCCAACATTTTATACAAGCTGGCGAAAAGGTATTTCCGGCATTTTCAACAGTAAAGTAAATTTCGATTACCTGGAGTTCGGCATCAAACAATCTTTTAAATTGGGACTGTTAGGTACATCATCTTACACAGTAAAGACAGGTTCTTTTCTTAATACAAACGACCTGCGCCTGGTTGATTATAAATATCAGCGGCAGGGCGATCCCATTTTATTTTCAAACCCAAACGAAGCATTCCAATCGCTCGATTCAACCTTCCCGGTCTTCAAACGTTTTTACGAAGGACATTATGTACATGAATTCAATGGAGCCATCATCAACAAAATTCCTTTCTTAAAAAAACTTGGCCTGCGTGAAATTGCAGGCTTTGGCGTTTTGTTTGCACCCGAACGAAACAACCTGCGTTATGCCGAAGCATTTGCCGGTATCGAAAGGGTATTCAAGTATCCGTTCAACCAACTCGGTAAATTTAAAGTGGGTGTGTATGTAACCGGCTCTGCGGCCAACCAGTTCCGCAATCCCGTGCAGTTTAAAATTGGCATTACTACCTGGGATAGGAGGAGAAGGAAATGGTTTTAATTTTTTTTTGGGACGAAGTTTTCAAAAGACTTCCGAAGTTTTCAAAACTTCGGAAGTCTGCAACATATTCGGAAGCCTGAAATCCTTTTCATTTTCTTCTTCAATCACCTAACTTTATCCGTATAAATATTTCAAGTGAGTTTACCGGATCAGTTAATACAATCGTTACAAAAAATAAAAGGCTTTAACGAAGAAGCCTTTAAAGAAGTGCACCAGTCGGGTGCTCAAATCACTTCAGTAAGATTAAACCCCTGGAAATCTAAAATTCTAAATTCTATATTCGAAAATGAGGAAAAAATTGCCTGGTCATCAAACGGGTTTTATTTAAAAGAACGCCCTTCCTTTACCCTCGATCCGCTGTTTCATGCAGGTGCGTATTATGTACAGGATGCCAGTTCTATGTTTTTAGAAGAAGCGATAAAACAAACTGTTGATGTATCGAAACCTTTAAAAGTTTTAGATCTCTGTGCTGCGCCGGGTGGAAAATCTACCTTAATACAATCCATCATCTCAAAAGAAAGTTTGCTGGTAAGTAATGAAGTGATTAAAACAAGAGTGAATATTTTATCTGAAAACATTACCAAATGGGGAGTAGCTAATGTTATTGTTACCAATAATGATCCGAAGGATTTTCAGCGGTTGCAAAACTACTTTGATATTATTGTGGTTGATGCACCCTGCAGCGGCAGCGGTTTATTTCGTAAAGACCCCAACGCTGTTAACGAATGGAGTGAAAATAATGTAGAGTTATGTGCTCAGCGCCAGCAAAGGATACTGGCAGATATTTTACCATCATTGAAAGATGGAGGTATTCTTATTTACTCCACCTGTTCCTATTCGAAACAGGAAGACGAAGATGTATGCAACTGGCTTCGGGAAGAATATTCCCTGGTAAATATTAAATATTCAATTCCCGGCGACTGGGGTATTATTGAATCTGATGGAGGCTATCGTTTTTATCCTGATAAAGTAAAAGGAGAAGGGTTTTTTATAGCAGCTTTTCAGAAGAGGGATTTTACGGAAGTCAAAAGTAAAAAAGCAAAACTTAAAAAGAATGTTGAAAAACTCACTGCTAAAGAAATTGAAAGTTTAAAACCTTACCTCGATAATGTTGATGATTATTTTTTCATCAGGCAAAATGATGATGTGATTGCACTGCCAGTACAGCTTGAAAATGAATTGCCGGTAATTCAATCTTCTTTATACATAAAAAAAGCAGGAGTGCGGCTGGGTACCATAATCCGCAATGAATTAATACCGGCACACGACCTGGCGGTAAGTACCATAATAAATGCTGCTGTCGCACGTTTGGAAGTAGATACAGAAACAGCTTTACAGTACCTGCGAAAGCAGGATATAAAAATTGAATCTGAAATAAAGGGCTGGGTATTGCTTGTGCATCAGCAGTTGGTGCTTGGCTGGGTAAAGATCATGAGCAACCGGATAAATAATTATTATCCTGCATCATGGCGTATACTTAACAAATGAGAATAACGGTATCAGATAATAATTTCGTTTCTTTGCTTCGAAAATTCAACCATTATGAAAAAATTACTTTTCGTTTTTTTATTTGCATCTTTTTCTGCATCAGCTCAGGATAAGCCTTTGATTGCCGAAGGTATTTCTCCCAACCTGTATATAACACATAAGGTAGCGCCTAAGGAAAATTTTTACAGTATCGGAAGAATTTATAACATCAGCCCCAGGGACATTGCTCCCTTCAATAACATTACGCTTGAAAGTGGCTTGAACCCCGGCCAGGTTTTACGGGTTCCGTTAAATACAACTAATTTCTTTCAGAGCGGTACGGCAGATGCAGATGAAACATTTGTTCCGCTTTATCATATTGTTTCGGCAAAGGAAGGCTTATACCGTATTGGTGTACATTATAATAATCTGCCGGTAGAAACCTTAAAGCAATGGAATAATATTAAAGAAGATGCTGTTAAGCAGGGTTCACGGTTAATTGTGGGTTATCTTAAAGTTAAAAAAGAATTGTCGGATGTTGCAGGCAGCGGCATTGGCAGAACTATTGAATCTAATACGGCTGTTGTTACTACCGCTGTAAAACCTGCACAGGTTGAAAAACAACCGGAAATTAAAAAAGCTGATGAAGCAACAGCAGTTGTAAAAACCAAAAAAGAAGAAACTGCTTTGGTAAAACCGGTTGCTGAGGAAGTAAATGTTGTGAAAACAGTAAAGAAAGAACCGGAGATAAATAATAAAGCGATGCAAAAAATGCCCGGAGGTGTTTTTAAATCGCTATACGATAACCAAAATAGGGAAACCGCTATGGTTACAGAAGAGGGCAATGCTGGTATTTTTAAAAGCACCAGCGGCTGGACCGATAAAAAATATTACTGCCTGCATAACAATACTTCGCCGGGCACAATCGTAAAGGTAAGCAACCCTGCAAACGGTAAATTTGTATTTGCCAAAGTGCTCGACCTTATACCCGATATAAAGCAAAACGATGGTATGATGATGATTATCAGCAATGCTGCAGCTGATGAATTGGGAGTTTCGGAAAATAATTTTGGTTGTGTAATTACTTATTCAAAGTAATAAGTACAGGCTATACAAAGTGGTAACCCCGTAAAAAAGCGGCAATATCCATTTTCTTCTTCCCTTCAAGCTGCAGCTCAAGGATTGACAGATAGCCATCGGTACAGGCAAATTGTAAAAAAGTTTTGTTGTCTGTTTCAAAATTGCCAAAGGCAACTGAGGGAACTTTATTTACTTTACTTGCCTTATATATCTTCAACTTTTTCTCATCTAAAAAAGTAAATGCGGCTGGGTAGGGCGCAAGTCCTCTGATTAAATTATACACTTCGTCAACCGGTCTGTTCCAGTCAATCTTGCAGGTTTCGGTGAATATTTTAGGAGCATGGCGAATAGTTAATAGTTGATGGATGGTAGTTGATGGTTGGGGAATTTCTTTGATAGAATTATCTGCCAACCCTTTAACAGTTTTTAGTAAAAGTGCTGCACCAACCTCTTTCATTTTATCATGTACCGTTCCGGCATTGTCATCTTCTTCAATGGCAAAACTTTCCTGTAATAAAATATCGCCGGTGTCAATTTCGTGTTGCAGTTTAAAGGTAGTTACACCGGTTTCTTTTTCGCCATTGATTACTGCCCAGTTGATGGGTGCCGCACCACGGTATTGCGGCAACAGAGAACCATGCAGGTTTACCGAACCCATTACCGGCATATTCCAAACCAGTTCTGGTAACATTCTAAAAGCAACAACAATTTGTAAGTCAGCATTCAGCGATTTCAACGCTTCTAAAAAATCGGGGTTCTTTAATTTTTCGGGCTGAAGAACAGTAAGATTATTTTCAAGAGCATATTTTTTAACCGCAGATTGTTGTAACTGCATTCCCCTCCCACCTGGTTTATCCGGCGCAGTAATTACGCCCACAATATTGCAACCTGCTTTTACCAATGCATCAAGCGATGCAACAGCAAATTCAGGTGTGCCCATAAAAACAATCCGTAACTCAGTAAACTTTTTGGAAGCAGCGGCTGTCATCAATCACTATTTAAAATCATTGTACAATAAATACTTCTTTCTTTTCTCTTTAAATGTATTCAGTGCGGGCTCCCAGCTTTTTCTTATTTCGGCTTCTGTTTTACCATCTTTTATCTGCTGCATCAGCATATCGGTACCGGCAAGTTTATTGATGAAATTATTTTTTAAAAAGAAACTATCCTTACCCGGGAATAATTTGTAGGCATCAATAAAGTATTTGAGTTGAATTTTATTGTCAACTAATTTCAGTACTTGTTCATTGCTGCCACTCAAATTCCAGCCATAACATTTTTGGTAAAAGCATTTACTGTTCTTTGCACCTGCATTGGGTTTGGGTGTAAAACTGTACAGGTTTTTTGGTAAAGCCGGATGACCAAAAACCTGGAAAGGCATATCAGTGCCTCTTCCTTCACTCATCACCGTGCCTTCAAAAAAACAGGTAGACGGATAAAGGTAGATGCTCTGCATCGTCTTTAAATTAGGCGATGGCATCACCGGTAAAACATATTTTGTATCGTGGTCGTAATTTTTACATTTAATATACATCACATGAAAAGGCGTATCCACAGTAGGCTCTGTTGTAATATTATAGGCATTTATAGCATTGGCTTCGGCAGATAACATATTTTCACCGGCAAGCATCCAGGCATATTCGGCAATGGTCATTCCATACACAATGGGTATAGGTTGCATGCCTACAAAACTTTTAAATTTCATATCCAGCACAGGGCCATCTACATAAAAGCCATTTGGGTTTGGCCGGTCCAGTATCAGCAAAGGTTTGTGATTTTCCAGCGCTGCTTCTAAATAGTATTGTAACGAAGAGATGAAAGTGTAAAAGCGTACACCCACATCCTGTATATCAAAAATCAAAATATCTACGTCTTTAAAATCCTCGGCTGTTGGTTTTTTATGGCTGCCATATAAACTGATAACAGGCAGTCCTGTTTTTTTATCTTTAGCGTCGCCTACATGTTCACCGGCATCCGCATCTCCACGGAAACCATGCTCGGGACCAAAAATCTTAACCACATTAATACCGCTGCTGATCAATGTATCAACCAGGTGGGTATTTTTAACCATGCTTGTCTGGTTGGCAAAAACAGCTACAGCTTTGCCTTTTAATAAGGGCAGATATACATTCATGCGTTCGGCACCAGGAATGACCGGATTGTTATCAGCAGGCTGGGCTGCAACTAAATAACAATTAAATAATACAGCAATGCAACAGTATTTTAACTTTATCATGACGCTAATTTCATAAAAACTTTTCATTCGGCGGCATTTATATGGTAAATTGCACCCGTTTTAACGAAACCTGCCTTTTTTCTTCCTCTTATATAGCAGAATTAAACCGGTAGCACATTTGCATTAAAATATTGCAGATGAATAAATCATCAGCAGTTAATAAATAGAATAAGAAATATGAAATGAGCCAGATTATTATTCATCATAAAAAATGATAAACAGGCGAATTCCATGTGACCATTTTAAATCAATAAACAAAAACGCATGAAACAGGTAAAAGAAGGTGATGTAGTAAAAGTACACTACACGGGTAAATTAAGTAATGGCGAGCAGTTTGATTCTTCAGCAGGCAGAGAGCCATTGGAGTTTACAGTTGGCGCAGGACAAATGATAAAAGGTTTTGATGCTGCTATGCCGGGAATGAACCTGGGTGAAAAGAAAACGATCAACATTGCACCCGAAGATGGTTATGGCCCAAGAAGTGAAGAGGCTATCATTGAGTTTCCAAAAGAAAATGTACCGGCCGATATGAAACTGGAGCCAGGAATGCCACTTACACTAAGTAACCAGGCAGGGCAGCCCGTTCCGGTAATTGTGGTTGAAGTTAAAGAAGAAGTTGTTATACTGGATGCTAATCATTTTTTAGCCGG
>JBATAS010000095.1:0-1646 GCA_049661965.1 Ferruginibacter sp.
GACGAAACGCTGGAACTGGGCGGCGAAGCCAGGCTCACTCAACGGTGTCCCGGCGATGTCTGCGAAGCCGAGCACGACTCCGAGCAGCCCCGACACGACCCAGCAGATTCCGGTCGCGATACCCAGACGGGGAGCCTTGGCCAGTGCGGCAGCCGCCCGGTCGGGGATGGCCACGGCGGCGAGCAGGAAGAGACCCACGGTCAGCGCGGCGGAGAGGTCGTGCACCGTCCGCACCAGGGGGATCCCCCACCGGACCATCACCCCCGGATCCTGCAGACCCGCTGACGCGGGCAGCGCCGCCCCACCGACGACGATGGCCACGAGGCAGCCGGTCAGGGCCATCACCGCGGTGGCGACGAGGGCGGTGCGCGGCATACCGGAGAGGGTCTTGTCCGAGGCGACGGTGGACATGCCATCAGCCTAGGGGTCTCGGTCAGGCGGCAAACGGGTGAGGTCAGCCACCACAGCGGCCCCTCGAAGTCGCAGGATCAGCGCGGGTACAACTGCCCGATCTCTCGCATCTCGTCTTCGCCGCTGGCAGAAGCACCGGTGCCCTGGCCGTCAGGGAACTTCTCACCCGGGAGGTCGAGCAGCAGACTGAGCGAGGACCAGGTCAGGTCGGAGATCCGAACGGCCGCCGCTGTGTCACCGCGTGTGCAGGCGCTGATGAGCTTCTCGTGCAGGGCCACCGACCGGCGACCCGTCAACGATCCGAACCGCTGGCGCTCGATGCGACGCAGCACCGGGAGATATTGCGCGAGGACCGCCGACAGCGCGGTGTTGGCCGTCACGTCGACGGCCACGGCATGCAACTGGTCGTCGGCGATCATCGCGGCCTTGGCGTCTCCGGCGGCCAGGGCTGAGGTGAATCGCTCGTTGGCCCGGCGCATCACCTCCAGATCGGCCGGCCGCAAGAGCGGAACGGCCGTTCGGACCGCGAGAGCATGCATCGCCGTCACGACCTCCAGGGCGTCGCGCACGGCATACGGGTCGATCTCCGCGACGACCGTGGGCCTGCCCGGCGTGGCAAGCACAAGACCGGTGCGACCCAGCCGCAGCAGCGCCTCACGGACCGTGGTGCGACTCACCCCGAGCCAGGCAGTCAGCTCGGCGTCGCGCAACTGCTCCCCAGGCGCGAGGGTGCCGTCGACGATTGCTGAACACAGCCGGTCGTATGCCCCGTCACGCAACAACCCGGCCGCTGGGACAGTCGCCCCGGCGGACGGCAGCGGAATGGGCACGGGTCCATTCCAGCACACTCCGGTATGTCGCCGTCAAGAATGATCGGCCCCGGAAGGCCGCCCCGAGACCGTCGGCCCCAGATCTGGAGTTCCAGATGACGAGCCCAGAATGCTCCGTCAGCCGCCTAGCCTGGCCGTCACCGTCTCCCGGAATGTCGTCAGCGAGAAGCCCGGCACGAGCTTCTCCAGGTCCTTGAACGCGGTCGCCCCGGTCACGGCCGACCCCTGCGGTGCCGCGAGGAGACCGAGGAGGTCCGCCAGCGGCATACCGAGCCCGTCGGCCGCCTCCTGGACGGTCATCCAGCCCTTAAGGTCTGCAGGGATGAGCGATCCGGCGGCAACAGCGCTCTTCTCGGCGTCCCCGCCGGCGCCCGTCCCCGCGCCACTGCCCGCGGCCTGACCACT
>JBATAS010000096.1:0-3908 GCA_049661965.1 Ferruginibacter sp.
TTAAACAGTTCTAAATCTAAAGAAGTAGCATCTGAATAATTACTGGAATTCTTAAAAGAAAAAGCATCCTGTTACGGATGCTTTTTCTTTGGGGGTGTTACGTTCTTTGATTGCGCTTTAATGCAATTTTCTTGGATCAGAATATTACTGGTATTTCATTGGATATTTAACCGCAATCTGCAACAGTATTGAATCTTTAAAACGGGACTACATATTTAGCTGAAATGGTGATATTATAAAAAAGTAAGACGGGAATAAGACTATTCCCGTCTTTTACCCTAATAAAACCCTAAACCAGCAAAACTCTTCATAAAATATTATTAAGTAAATATTGTTCCTGTTATTGAAATATAATTAAGCCAATTCTGTGCCAAAGAATTAAAATTGTGGATAAGTACCTCTAAAGTGCACAGCAGCAGGGACTTTCACGATAAATAAAAAATCGGTAGCGTAGTATTACCCGTAAAAACATCGTAATCATCCTACACATTTTTTAAAAACCTCATCACTAACGAACCCTGTTATTTAATTACCTTTGCACACTTATTTTAACGCTGTGCTACGGTAAACGGATTACAAGCTGCACACGATAGAAATAATTATTAATTATATGAGTACTAAATACACAGAGTATCAGCAACTTAACCTTCCTTCCATCAGCCAGGAGGTATTGGCTAAATGGAAAAAGGACAGCACTTTTGAAAAAAGTATTTCGCTACGTGAAGGCCACCCTCCATTTGTATTTTACGAAGGGCCCCCAAGCGCCAATGGCATGCCCGGTATTCATCATGTTATCAGCCGTACTTTAAAAGATCTGGTTTGCCGTTATAAAACCATGCAGGGTTTTCAGGTAAAGCGTAAGGGTGGATGGGATACACATGGTTTACCTATTGAACTGGGTGTAGAAAAAGAACTGGGCATTACCAAAGAAGATATCGGTACAAAAATATCGGTAGAGGATTATAATAAAAAATGCCGTGAGGTAGTAATGCGGTTTAAAGATAAGTGGGACGATATTACTCAAAAGATGGGTTACTGGGTTGATCTGAACAATCCCTATGTAACTTTTGAGAATAATTATGTTGAAACATTATGGTGGTGCCTGAGTGAGTTGTATAAGAAAGGATATTTGTATGAGAGTGTGAGTATTCAACCCTACTCACCTGCAGCTGGCACGGGTTTAAGTTCTCATGAACTGAACCAGCCGGGAACATATAAGGATGTGAAAGATACGAGTGCGGTGGCTATGTTTAAAATAAGTCAAAAGTCAAAGGTCAAAATCAAAAATTTTGATGGCGAAGTTTTTTTAATGGCCTGGACGACGACTCCATGGACATTACCTTCTAATCTCGGATTGACAGTTGGGCCAAACATTGATTATGTTTTGATGCAAACTTTTAACCCGTACACACATCTCCCTAACAATGTTGTTTTGGCGAAAGCGCTGGTAAATAAATACTTCAAAGCTGAAGGTGAGAATGGTGATTTCGAAAATTATAATGCTGAAGTAAAACTCTTACCGTGGAAAATTATTGCAGAATTTAAAGGCAGGGATTTAGAAGGAATAGAATACGAACAACTGCTCCCCTCCGAAGCTAATACCTTAGAAAAAATTCAGGAAATAACGCCCGGCGCTCAACCTTTCCGTGTCATCCTTGGTGATTTTGTTACCATCGAAGACGGAACCGGCATTGTTCACACGGCTCCTGCTTTTGGTGCCGATGACTTTAAAGTGGGGCAAAAAAATAACCTGGGCATTGTAACCTTGGTTGATAAACAAGGCAAATTTATAGATGGCGTTGGTGAATTCAGCAACCGCTATGTAAAGAATTATAAAGACGATAAAGATTATGTTGATGTAAACATCGATATATCTGTAAAATTAAAAAAAGAGAACCGTGCTTTTAAAGTAGAAAAATACGAACACAATTATCCGCATTGCTGGCGTACCGATAAACCTATCATTTATTATCCGCTGGATGCATGGTTCATTAAAACCACGGCTGTAAAAGACAGGATGATTGAATTGAACAAAACCATTAACTGGAAACCTGCCAGCACTGGTACGGGCCGCTTTGGTAACTGGCTGGAGAATATGGTGGACTGGAACCTGAGCCGCAGCCGCTTTTGGGGTACACCCTTACCTATCTGGAAAACAGAAGATGGAGAAGAAGAAATCTGCATTGGCTCGGTAGAAGAATTAAATAACGAAATAAAAAAAGCTGCTGAAGTATTGGGCGGCGAAACCAACAAACATTATTTGCATGAAAGTATTCTTGATCTGCATAAACCTTATGTGGATGAAATTACCTTAGTAAGCAATTCAGGAAAACCAATGAAGAGGGTTCCTGATTTAATTGATGTTTGGTTCGACAGTGGTGCCATGCCCTATGCCCAATGGCATTTCCCTTTCGAAAATAAAGAAACATTTAAAGAAAATTTCCCCGCCGATTTTATTGCCGAAGGGGTTGATCAAACCCGTGGATGGTTTTATACATTACATGCACTGGGTGTTTTATTGTTCGACAGTGTTGCTTATAAAACTGTTGTAAGTAACGGGCTTGTTTTAGATAAATCGGGCAACAAAATGAGCAAACGCCTGGGTAATGTGGTAGACCCTTTTGAAACCATCAATAATTTTGGTGCTGATGCTACCCGCTGGTATCTCATCACCAATGCATCGCCATGGGATAGTTTAAAATTTGATGTGGAAGGTATCAAGGAAGTTCAGCGTAAATTCTTCGGCACCTTATATAATACTTACCAGTTTTTTGCTCTCTATGCCAATGTTGATGGATTTTCATTTAAAGAAAAATATATCCCTGTTAAAGAAAGACCAGAGATTGATCAATGGATTTTATCTTCTTTAAACAGTTTGATAAAAGATGTGCAGGAAAATTTTGATGCTTACGAACCTACTCAGGCGGGCCGAGCCATTGAAGATTTTACAGATGCCCTTTTAAGCAACTGGTATGTGAGGCTCTGCCGCCGCCGGTTCTGGAAAGGCGAATACGAACATGATAAGATATGTGCTTATCAAACTTTATACGAATGCCTGGAAACCATTTGCAAACTAATGGCACCTGTTGCGCCTTTCTTTTCTGATTGGTTGTTCAATAATCTTAATTCTGTTTCAAATCGATTTAATAGTGAATCAGTTCATCATACCGATTTTCCTAAAGCCGATGAATCGGTAATAGATACAGATTTGGAAAAAAGGATGCAACTGGCGCAGGATATTTCTTCGCTGATCTTATCGCTGCGTAAAAAAGTAAACCTTAAAGTAAGGCAACCGTTACAAAAAGTACTTATTCCGGCACTGGATAATACCATGAGTGCCAGGATACAAAAAGTAGAAGATATCATTAAAGCCGAAACCAATATTAAGGAAATAGATATACTTGAGGCCGATAATGACTTTATCAAGAAAAAAGCCAAAGCCAATTTTAAAACCCTGGGTAAAAAACTAGGGACAAAAATGAAATGGGCTGCTGAACAAATTGCAACTTTTGATAACGCAACTATTGATAAAGTACTTGAGCATGAATATATTTTGAATACCGATCAATATAGATCAGTCGAAGAACCAATAATTATCAATGCTGAAGACCTGGAAGTGTCTACAGATGAAATTCCCGGCTATGAAATTGCTGTAAAAGGCCAGTTAACAGTAGCCTTAGATATAACCATTTCCAACGATTTGAAAAAAGAAGGTGATGCCAGGGAGTTTGTTAACCGGGTTCAAAACCTGAGAAAAGACAGTGGATTTAACCTTACGGACAGAATAGATGTAACAGTTAGTGAAAATGCAGGGCTACAACCGTCTATAATTCAATATAAAGATTATATTTGCGCCGAAATTCTGGCTGATTCGCTTGCATTTTTACCCGAAATAAAAGACGGTTTTG
>JBATAS010000097.1:0-7374 GCA_049661965.1 Ferruginibacter sp.
GTTTTAAACTATGTATATGGAGAATTGAATAGCCGGGCGTACCTGGCAAGATTCTACATGGAGCGGGGAAACTATGCAGAATCAATGCGGTTACACATGGAAAATGAAGCACAGGCAAAAAAGCAAAAGAATAACCATTTTCTGTTTTTAGCAAATCGTGAGATCAGCCGTATCTACCAGTATATAGATGACAACAAGACCTCAAGGGAATACCTGGAAAAGATGCTGGCCATGTTTAGAACAGGACAAGTTCCTGACACAGGTTTTTATCCCGTTACCGTAAATTTTAACCTAGGAGAATATTACAAGTATAACCGGCAATACGATTCTGCAAGACCATGTTATGAAAAAGTGTATCAGTTTGGTAAAAAAGAAAATATACGGATCTGGATAGCGCTTGGAAGCTGGGGCCTGGGGGGAGCTTACCGTTTCCTGGAACAGCCTGATTCTTCATTATACTATTACCGGATAGCAGAAGCTTTGTCACCAGGTATTCAACGCTATGATGTATACAGGGAAAGTATTGATGGCATTGCAGTACTGTTACATCAACAGGGCAAAACTGATTCTGCAATTTATTATGCTTCCAGGGCATATACATTATCTAAGCAGTATGCTGATCTTGCTGAACTTCAGGCAAGTTCAGATATCCTGTCTAAAATATACGCCGCACAAAAACAATTTGACAGTGCTTTCAAATATGCAAACCTAAGCCGGCAATATAGTGACAGCCTCTACGGCAGAACATCAATAAACAGGTTACAGGCTGTAGCCGTCAGCAACCAAATACGGGAGATCAGGAGCAAGCAGGAGCTTGAACAAGCTGAGCAACAGTACAGATCAGATATGCGTACATACTTATTATTGGCCGGGTTGCTGATTTTAATGATTGTAATCTTTTTTATATTAAGGGTGAGCCGGCAACAATCCAGGTCAAAAAAACAGGTAGAAAAAGCTTATGAAGAACTTAAATCTACCCAATCCCAACTCATCCAGTCAGAAAAAATGGCCTCGTTGGGAGAACTCACCGCAGGCATTGCTCATGAAATTCAAAACCCGTTAAACTTTGTAAACAATTTCAGTGAAGTGAGCAATGAACTGATCGATGAAATGAATGCAGAATTGGATAGAGGAGATACAAATGAAGCAAAAGCAATCTCATCAGATATTAAACAAAATTTAGAAAAAATAAATCACCACGGTAAGAGAGCCGATGCCATTGTAAAAGGCATGCTGCAACACAGCCGCAGCAGCAGTGGTGTAAAAGAATCAACAGATATCAATGCTTTGTGCGATGAATACCTCCGTCTCTCCTATCATGGCCTGCGGGCAAAAGACAAATCATTCAACGCAACCATGAAAACTGATTTTGATACCAGTATTGGCAATATCAATATTATACCGCAGGATATTGGAAGAGTAATATTGAATTTATTGACCAATGCTTTTTATGTAGTAGATGAAAAAAAGAAATCAGGAATTGAAAATTACGACCCAACCGTTTCAATAAGTACAAAAAAGAATGGCGGCAAAGTTGAAATAAAAGTTAGTGATAACGGCAACGGCATTCCACAAAAAGTATTAGACAAAATCTTTCAACCCTTCTTTACCACCAAACCTACCGGGCAGGGAACAGGATTAGGATTGAGTTTGAGTTACGATATTATTAAAACACACGGCGGAGAAATAAAAGTGGAGACGAAGGAGGGAGAAGGAACTCAGTTTCACATTCAGTTACCATTAACTTAACCAACTGCTGATGAAAAATTATTTATCATTCTTAATTATTCTATCAGGTATATTTTTTTCCTGTACTTCTGATAAAAAAGAAGACAGCAGTAACAAAGATGTTGCTGCAAAAACTTTAGGCAGTAAAATCCCTGATAGCCTTACCCAGCCTGTGGTTACCTACATCACTGAAGCCAATGCTCCCAAAGTCATTAAAGCAGGCAAGTCAATGATAAAGCCATTGAAATATCCTTACGGGATTGGCAAACCCAGCTTTACCAATTATAATGTAGCGGATGGCTTGCCCAACCCATATATAGATGCATCAGCCATTGACCGGGAAGGAAATCTTTGGCTGAGCACTTATGCCGGCCTCAGTAAGTTTGACGGGCATAGCTTTACAAATTATACCACCGATAATGGTTTGAATTCGGATTATTTTAATGCATTGCTTGTTAATACTAAAAACAAAATCTGGATTTCCGGTACTGATAGTGTAAAAATTTTTGATGGAAAAAGATTTAACAGCCTGCAATTGGATAGCACAATGCTGGTAAAAGAAGTTATACCAATACATTTATTTGAAGACAGAGATGGGGCTATTTGGTTTGCAGATAATCGCAGATCTGGACTCTACAAATACAAAGACAGCTCCTATAAAAATTATACAATGGCTGATGGCCTGCTTGATTCCAGCTTTCAAAAAATAATTCAGGATAAAAAAGGAAATCTGCTCATTCATACCGAAAAAGGAATCAATCAGTATGACGGCAAATCCTTTACCCGCTATACCGCTATACCGGAAAAGGAGGGAAAGATACCCCGCCTGCTTCTCTGCGACAGTAAGGGAAATATATGGTATGATGATGGCCATGCCGGTCTTGGAAAATATGATGGAGAAAAACTATCTACCAATAATTATAAAACAGTCATTAATGAAAACGGGATCAGCATAGGGCAGATGGTTGAAGATAATTATGGTAATTACTGGATGATTTTTAGATCTTCCAATAGATCTTCCAGAGTTGGCCTGGTCAGATTCGACGGGAATTCATTTATTCAATATACCAGTAAAGACGGTCTGCCTGAAGATGATTTCATGTCTTTAGTTGCTGATCAATCCGGCAATATATGGGCTACAGGCAGTACCGGTATTTCCAAAATAAGTTACTCTTTCTTAACAGAACTGGAAAAGCGGGATTCTATTGCTGTTAGTTCAATAGTGAATGCTAAAACAGGCACAAAGTGGATTTATAGCCGCTATTGGGGCATTGGTAAATACAATGCTGATCATATTGCTTTTTACGGAAAAGAATTAGGCCTTTCAGACTCAACAACTATAAGAGCACTATTTATCGACAACAAAGACAATATCTGGTTTAACCTGACTACTGGATTTGGAATTGGGCAAGTTTTTAAACTGATTCGGTTTGACGGGGATTCATTTACTGTCTTTGGAAAAGAACAGGGAATAGATTTGCGGTTTGTTTCTTATATTATGGAAGATGATGAACATAATATCTGGATAACAGGTAGAGGAGGATTAGTAAAATTTGACGGAAAATCATTTACCCAGTATAAAAATTTAAAAGAGGAAGGAAATAAAATTTATACTACTGTTTTCCGGGATAGCAAAAAAAACTTATGGCTTGGAACCAATGATTCGGGGCTATTCAAATATGATGGGGTTTCACTTTTTAATTATAACAAAGAGGATGGCCTTCCGCATAATGTAATATTCAAGATTGCAGAAGACTCAACCGGAAATATCTGGCTGGCAACAGATGGGGGTGCAAGTAAATTTAACGGCACCCATTTTACAAATTACAGGGCTGCTGAGGGATTAAGTAATGGAGTTGTTGATGTTATGTATGAACCGGTTAATGGTGGCCTTTGGCTTGCTACAACCCTGGGCCTTTCATTTTTGGCAAATGCCGAGATTGAAAAAGAGAACCCTGTTTTTCAGCATTTCAATCCCTATACAGGCTTTGATCTTACCGATCATATTCCAAATACCCTTTTTGCAGATAAAGATGGTATTATCTGGGGAAGTACTTATCCCAATAATGGCAAATTTTTCCGGTTTGATTATAAGAGTGTAAAAAATCTGAATCCGATTCCGGTACGAATCAAAAATATCCGTCTCGATAATGAGATTATCAGTTGGGAAGCTCTTAATAAAACAGGCAATCCGGATAGTTTGTCCCGGCTTAATGAAATGGTGCTCCGGTTTGGCAAACAGTTATCGGATGAAGAGATCAGGAAAATGAAAAAAGACTTTAAAGGAGTACGATTTGACAGTATTATCAGTTCCAACCTGATTCCGGCCAACCTGGTATTGCCATTCAAAAACAACAATATCAATTTTGAATTTGCTGCACTTTCTCCTTCGTTTGGTAAAACCATCCGCTACCAGTATATGCTGGAAGGCTATGATAAAACCTGGAGCCCTTTAAGTAATAAAACCGATGCCAGCTTTGGCAATATCAGTGAAGGCTCTTATACATTTAAAGTAAAGGCACTCAATCCCGGCGGGCAATGGAGTGAAACCAGTTACGGTTTCAGGGTGCTGCCACCCTGGTGGCGTACCTGGTGGGCTTATGCTTCCTATATTTTATTATTTGTGCTGGGTATTTACATTTTTATTCGCTGGAGAACAAAAGCTTTACAAAAAGAGAAATTCATCCTGGAGCATAAAGTCAATGTGCGGACAAATGAATTGAGAGAATCGCTGGAAAATTTAAAATCCACTCAAACACAATTGATACAGTCAGAAAAAATGGCTTCGCTGGGAGAGCTTACTGCAGGCATTGCCCATGAAATTCAAAACCCGTTAAACTTTGTAAATAATTTCAGTGAAGTGAGTAATGAGTTGATTGATGAAATGAATACGGAGTTAGATAAAGGAGATATCAATGAAGCAAAAATAATTTCATCGGATATTAAACAAAACTTAGAAAAAATAAACCACCACGGTAAAAGAGCCGATGCCATTGTAAAAGCTATGCTGCAGCACAGCCGGAGTAGCAACGGAGTCAAAGAATCTACAGATATCAATGCTTTGTGTGATGAATATTTAAGATTGAGTTATCATGGTTTAAAAGCAAAGGACAAATCATTTAATGCAGCAATGAAAACTGATTTTGATGATAGTATTGGCAGTATCAATATTGTATCTCAGGATATTGGAAGGGTTTTATTGAATCTGATCAACAATGCATTTTACGCAGTTACAGAAAAGAAGAAGACGGGTGTTGAAGGTTATGAACCAACAGTTACAATCACTACAAAAAAAATAAACGCTAAATTAGAGATAAGCATTACAGATAATGGAAACGGAATTCCTGATGCTGTGAAAGAAAAAATATTTCAACCTTTCTTTACAACCAAACCAACGGGACAAGGAACGGGGCTGGGACTGAGTTTGAGCTATGATATTGTAAAAGCGCATGGCGGAGAATTAAAAGTAGTAACCAGGGAAAATATTGAAACAGATTTTATTATCCTGTTACCCGGTTGAAAACAGACAGTTCAATCTTGTGGATATAATACCGGTGTATATTTTTTATAACTATAATAGTTAAACCCAAAAAAATTACATAATGAAGCTTTATTTTATTATACTGTTGTCATTTTTTTTCGGTACGGTTTTTTGTCAGGAACCATCAATCAATATACTTAATAAAGATTCAGTGTATTTGGTTGATGCAAAGATTCAGTTACATGCATTGCATCCTTACAGCTCTTTATATGTTGATTCTTCAAACACATTAAGCATTAAAGAAATTTCTTCTTCAGATTTCATTAAAAGATTCAGTCCTCTATCAGATTCCGGCGAAATTGCACTGCCGCATATCACCTATTGGTTAAAATTTTCTGTGAAGGCTACCGGCGATATTAACAACTGGTGGCTCATCCTGAACGATGATACAAGGATAAAAGATTTACTGGCTGCAAACAGTTATGTTGATGGTTGGTTTTTAGATGAGAATTTTAAAATTACAAATCAACAGCGAACCGGCTTATTTGTTCCCAGGTCGGCAAAGGAAATAAAAAACAATCCGGGATTAAACAGGTTGTCCTTTTCTTTAAAAGATGGTGAAACTAAAAGCATATACCTGAAAATATATAATGAATATGAGCCGGCTGTTATATCTGCCCCTGAATTAAGAAACCCGGTAATTGGGCCGCCTGCCTGGCGGGATACTTTTATGATGAAGGTATTAACCGGTGTCGTTTTTTTATTTTCTATTATCTCTTTATTTTTTTTCTTTTTCATCCGGGATAAATCTTACCTGTTTTTTGCTTTATATACATTTTTGCTCAGTCTGCATTATATGATACTGGACCCGGTTTTCCCCTTTATTGATTGGTTTATTCCGGAACATCCATATCTGCTTACACCGCTGTTCTATTTTTTAACCAATTTTAAATTTATTCTTTTTGGATTATTCGGTAAGTATTTCATGAACTTGTCTAAATTGTCAAAGCGACTGAATATTGTTTTAAACTGGGGTTTAGTTGCATGGAGTATCGCAACAATAGTACTATTTGTTCTTATAATAGTTAATCATACATACCCAGATTATCTTAGTTTTTTTGGTGTGTTTCTTTTGCTTTTTATCATCTTTATAATAAGAATCGCTTTTTTCAAATCAGTTCTTGCCCGAATTTATGTTGCAGGTGCATTGTGGCTGCTTATTTTTACTGTTCTTGGATTGTTGTGGGTTAGTGGTACTATCTCTTTCGGGTTTAACCCATGGCCTGTTGGACAAGTTGGTCAGTTGTTGATATACATTGCCGGACTGGCTTATAAGATCAGGCTTAATGAGAAAGCAAGTCTGGAAGCGGAGCTTATCCGGCTCAGAAACGTTGAATTAGCAAGCCTGTATGCTGAAAGTAATAAACAGAAAAAGGAAATCGAAAATCAAAAATCGGCTGCTGAAAAAGCGCTCGAAGAATTAAAATCAACCCAATCCCAACTCATCCAATCAGAAAAAATGGCAAGCCTTGGAGAACTTACTGCCGGCATTGCCCATGAAATACAAAATCCGTTGAATTTTGTAAATAATTTCTCTGAAGTTAATAAAGAGATGATTGCTGAGATGAAAGTTGAAATTAATAAAGGAAATTATGATGAAGTAAAAATTATTGCAAATGATATTGAGTCCAACGAAGAAAAAATAAATCACCATGGCAAACGGGCTGATGCCATTGTAAAAGGAATGTTGCAACACAGCCGCAGCAGCAGTGGACAAAAAGAACCTACAGATATCAATGCTTTGTGCGATGAATACCTACGTCTCTCCTATCACGGCCTGCGGGCAAAAGACAAATCGTTTAATGCAACTATGAAAACTGATTTCGATAACAGCATCGGTAATATCAATATCGTATCACAGGATATCGGGAGAGTTTTGCTCAACCTGATCAACAATGCCTTCTATGCTGTAACCGAAAAGAAAAAACAAAATGTTGTATCTTATGAGCCAGTTGTAACGGTAAATACAAAAAAAATAAACAATAAAATTGAAATACAGGTAGCTGACAATGGAACCGGTATTCCACCGGAGGTATTAGATAAAATATTTCAACCTTTCTTTACCACCAAACCAACCGGTAAGGGAACTGGTCTGGGACTTTCAC
>JBATAS010000098.1:0-3536 GCA_049661965.1 Ferruginibacter sp.
TACCAGTACCGGTTGCTTCTACGCGAAACTCTATACCCTTTTCAGCAAGCTTTCCCTCTATGTTGGCGTCTCGCCACGCACGGAAGTTGGCGGTAACGATGTTTGTTTTGCCAGTCACATCCGCGCAAGATTTTGTGCGACGAGTCGTTGTGCAGCCATTCTTTACCATTCCAGGCACTAAATATTTCACAACATAATAATGGAACATATTGTCACCCATTTTATCGACAGCACGGTTAGATATGGCGTTATATGCATCATGAAGGTTTGTGGGTATATGAATAAACTGAAGCATAAGTAAAAACGAAAAACCTAATATTCCGCCGCCCCCAAGAATCGCACCAAACCCCCCAAACATTAATACTTTTTTACGTCGCGAAAGAAAAGATTTTTTTTGCTTAGACTTTCTTTCCTTGTCGGCCAAGGCTTGTTTTTCGTCAGCACCGCTACCCGTGTAGTTCAGACCCTCTGCTCCCTGGCTTTCCTTGTCAGATAGTTTTTTCGCAGAATCAAGCTTTTTAGATCCAGAATCTTCGGCGTCTGGGCCATTGAAAGAGTTCTCTAGGTCATCGATGGCATTTTCGTCTGCGATGTCCGACCCTGACCGTGTCGCTGAAGGCATAGCAAAATCACGCTCAAGGTCGTCAGCGGACGGAGCATTGTAGAGGTCCTCAAGTTGCTGTGGGGACATGTCTTGGTCGTCTAATGCCTGTATGCTTTTTGGCTTGAACTGGGGATTGTCGTCTCGTGTCATAGCTATGACAGGTTATTTGTACTCCCGGGGTACAGTTGGTTCTCTAGATCTATGGTGCCGCTTGCCTGACTCATGTCGCCCTGCTTCATAGCCTGGACTTGTTGAGGGTTCGTTGTAATGAGGCCTGTTTCCGTAGGGCTTGCTACCACCTGTATATGCACGTGGTTTTGGCCGGCGAAGAACAAGCCCTGACCGACCGGGAATTGTCCAAGTCGTTTTTTTTCTTCGTCAGTAAGCTTGAAGACGTCACTAAGGACGTCAACGGCGCTACTTGATTGTTTGAGGAGGATTTGCATGCTGGCGTTTGCGACAATGGCACGTCCCATCCTAGAGCCCATAAAGTCCTCGACATCTTGCGTAATAGTGGTGATGCCAAGATTGTATTTTCGTGCTCGTTTGGCAAGACTAAACAGGAAGTTGGCGCTGTCCTCGTACTTCATTAGCTGCCACGCCTCGTCGACAATAAGAATGCGTTTTTTCTGGTCGCTCTTCGTTTTGTTCCAGATGTAGTTTAGGACAATGTACATAGCAACTGGACGCAATTCGTCCTCAAGGTCGCGAATATTAAATACTACCAACGGGTTGTTGATGTTGATGTTGCTTTGCTGGCTAAAAATGCCTGCGAAGGTGCCGCTTGTATATTTGCGCAGTCGCTGCGCAAGCTGGGGACCGCTGCCGCCCATGTGAAGGAGCGTATCGTACAGGTCTGCAATGGTCGGTGGCACTGAAGAATGTGTCAGCGGGTCTTGCGTAATGCCAGCTTTTGCGTAGGTGTCTATAAGCGCTGCGTCGAGGTCGGCCTCTTCTGTTGGGGAGAGTGCGGGGGCTAGGGTGCTATTACCGCCGAGAAGTTGGGCCTGAGCGCCGCCCATCATAAGACGCAAGAGTCCGTGCAGCGTGATGAGGTTTGAGCGAAGAGCATTGTCTGCTTCTTCGCCGTCCACTACCTGTGGCAAATCGAACGGATTAATCCGGGTTGTTGAGTTTAGGCTCAGGCGAACGTAGGCGCCCGCAACCGCATCACACATTCGTTCATATTCATTCTCTGGGTCGACGATAAAGATTTCGGTACCAAACATAAGGCTGCGCAATGCCTCGAGCTTAACCGTAAAGCTTTTGCCGGCGCCAGACTTTGCAAATACGACTGAGTTACCGTTTTCTAGGCTGAACCGGTCGAAGATAACAAGGCCACTATTATGCATGTTTATGCCATATAGAATGCCGTTGTCTTGGCTGAGGTCGGCGCTGGTAAATGGAAAGCTAGTGCTAATTGCCCCTGTACTCATGTTGCGACGGATTTGTAGCTGGTCAACCATTTGCGGTATCACGCTGTTTAGGCCCTGTTCTTGTTGGGATGTGGCGGCCTTGCTATACACCAGTTGTTGACCGAGCATGCTTTCAACTTTGTGACTGACGAACTCAAGTTCTTCCTGGTTGCCGGCATAGATGGTGAAGTACAGGCCAAAACGGAAGAAGCGCTCTTCACCAACCTGAAGTTTGTCGCGCATTTCTTCAGCGTCCAGAATTTGTGCCTGTTTTGCGGGGTCACGTACACGCCCCTTTTCTGAATCTATTTGGAGGCCAGCTTCGAGCTGGGTTACTTTTTTGCGAAGATTTTCAAGTACAACCTGGCTTTCTACGGGGTATACATAAATAGAGAGGTCCATCACCTCGTCGAGGTTGACAAGCCCACTCAGCCAGCCTGTATAAATCTGTCTCGGGTAGCCGTAAACATAATAGGTGCGTGCGAGACGCGTACCAATTTGGAAGTGGGTGCTAAAAAACTCAATACTGCTCGGTGCAATAAAATCTCGCAGTGCCGTAATGCCCCTACGAAAGGCTTCATTTACCTCGGCCTGTTCCTTGGCTTGCTGAGCTTGAGCAAGAGCAATCGGGTCTAGGGCTGGTTTTTTCTTACCCAGGCCCATTAGACAAACGCTCCTTGCGCACAGGAAGGCAATGATCTTGGCGAAGTAGGAAGCATGAAATACCAAAGCATTACTGGAGCTCCCTTTGTAGATGTTGCTGCGGCGCCATACCTTCGCCTTTTCGCACGACCTCTGCGGTTAGGTCGTTAAAGTTTTTCAGTTGCTGCCGAGTGGCAGTGTCGGGGTTATAGGTGTCGTAGTACAGCTCTATAAGTTCCTGAGTGTCTAGGGGTAGGCCCTGTATGCCGCATTGCTGCAGTCCGCCAAGCACGGCTTGAACCCGGTTGCGAAGCTCATCCTTTGCTTTCATAAGGTCGGGCTCATTAATTACGACATGATTTTCAGTTTTGTTAAATAGTTCGATAAATCCTGTAAAAAAATTTTTACTTTGAGTCAGGGCTTTATCTGGGCTGACCGTGGGTTCGTATGGAACGGCAATATAAAACTTCTTGTCCATGATGTTCGTTTGAAGCGCTAACTGGTCTATGTAACCAATGTAGTCGTCCATAAGAAGAGCTAGCAGCATGTTGTCGTGTTCGGTGCGGATTTTATCGAGCTTTTCTATATAGGGCTGCAAGTCAACTTTTTGCGAGCGTATAAAAATTTGTATGGGAAAGTAAAGGGAATTTAGGAACCCCTGGTATGCGTATTCCGTTGCTTCTTGCTCTTGGGGGCTCATGAGATCAAAGTTGATACTTTTAACCATGACAACCGCTCGATAGCCACCATCATTCATAATGACAATACCGTCCCGGATTTCTGCTATCTGCAAAGTGTTTTGAGTGCTATTTGGGTTACTTTTTGGGGCGACACCGGCTGCTGGTTGGCCTGGCGGTGGCATTTTACCAGGCGCA
>JBATAS010000099.1:0-1752 GCA_049661965.1 Ferruginibacter sp.
CAGGAAAGGAGGCAGGGCTCAGATTCTCTGATAATTCGGGGGTTATTTTTGAGAATGTAAAAGCGGGCAAAAAAAACAATTATGATCCAAAAGAAGGAAAAGCCCCTTCACCCCGACAGCATTTTAACTACTATAAAAAATATGGAAGTACTGCCGCTTTATCACTTTTAAAAAAAATAAAAGCATCAGGAAAGAAAACTCCTTTATTTTCTAATGATTATGGTTTTGCATGGGTATATGATCTGTTAGAATCCGGGAACCAGGTGGCAGCAAAAAAAGTTATAGCCTTTTATCAAAGTTTTCAAACCAATGAAGCAGATGTTATGAAAGTATTTCAGAACTGGGTTAAGTTTGGAAAAATTTTTGGAGAAAAACTTTTGCTGGAGGATATTGAAGAGAAGATAAAAGTATTAAAAAAATAAGACTACTGCTGCTGTCAGGTAAAACTGAAATATAACAAAAAATAGATGATAAAATAAACTAAAATGAATTATATGAAAACATTAAACTGTATTTGCCTGGCTTTTGCCTTTATTTTTTTCGCAGGTTGCACATCTTCAAAGCAGGAAAAAGCAGAGATATTATTAGTCGGAGTTTTTCACAATATTCCCGATAGTATTGCAGATTGCAATTGGCAACCAACCTATCAAAAATTAGTAAATTATCAACCCGATCAAATAGCTGTTGAAGAAGTATCGCCTGATGATAGCGCAAGCCTGATACAAAATTTTGGAGAAAACTACCGCCATCTGTTTGATTCTGTAACGTTGGTTTACACTGGAAGTAAAATAAACGCAGCAGATAGTATAAGGCATTATTACAACCTGCTTTTAAAGAAAGAAGATCCTGCTCTTCGTTTACAACTCTGGAAATATTACCATCTTGGGCTTGATATGGGAAATCGTGACTTTCAATCTTACCAAATCCTGCAAAATTTCAATAATTATACATCACTTATTGATACCAATAAAGCATGGGATAAGTCTTTCTGGATAAAATATCAACGTTTTGTTACGGGGAGAAAGAACAGTGAATTTTACAATCTTATATATCCGTTGGCAATGAAAATGGGGGTCAATTATTTATATCCCACTGATAACAGAATTACCTACCCGATACAAAGTGAAGCATACCAAAAATTTGCAGAAGAACTTGAGCATACAGAATATATGAAACGCCAGGACAGTTTTTGGGTTGAGTTTGTTAAAACTGAAGCACTTCAATTGAGCAATTGTAATGGCCTTCCCTTTGTAAACTCATTAACCTGGCTCGAAAAAACAGATTATGGACAGGCACATATTTTAGACGATGCAGATAATGCAGCCTATAGAAAATATGCAGATGTCTGGTACCAGCGCAACGAGTCCATTGCTGAACGGATTATAAAAGCTGCTCAACAATCAAAGGCAAAAAAAATGGCTGTCTTTTATGGCTACATGCATGTTGCACCGGTTAAAAAATTCCTGGAGCAACAAGGGTATGTAGTGAAATTGATTGGTGACTTGAAATGATAGAATTGAAACAATAATACTTAAGTCATTTTATTAAAAAATTTTAGTGTATGAAAAAGCGTACTGTTTTGTTGATGCCATTTATTTTCTTACTGCTTGTTACAAAAGCACAAAACACCTCTTGCTCTTGTTTTTATCTAACAGAAAAAAATAAAACACTTGCTGTTGAAAAAATAATTATTGAAAATAACAGGGTAGAAGTATTGAATGACCCGTCTATTATAGGCCCGGTATTTTCGTT
>JBATAS010000100.1:0-8652 GCA_049661965.1 Ferruginibacter sp.
TTTCTTTTTCCTGTTCTTTTTCACTGGTAATATCCTGCATGGAGCCAATCATCCTTACCGGTTTATTGTTTTCATCATAAACAACAAAAGACCTGTCTAAAATATATTTATACGAATTATCAGCACAACGGTAGCGGTATTCAAGCTGGGTTGTTTCTATTTGTTTAGTAAAAACTTCATCAAGCCTTGCAGAAACAAGTGCAATATCATCGGGGTGAATATTTGATTTCCACCAGGCTGTTCCGTTTTTTATATCGTTTCTGGTATAACCAAACATATTGCCCATGCTGTCATTATAAAGAATTGAATCATTTTCAATATCCCAGTCCCAAATACAATCACTGGTGGCTCTGGCCAGAATATCATATCGTTCCACAGCTTTTCTGATCTTTTCTTCTGCCCGCTTTTTTTCTGTTAAATCAATATGAACACTCACACCACCTGCCAGTCTTCCCTGTGCATCAAAAACGGGAGTAGGGTATGGAAGTATGTGACGGACACTTCCATCGGGCCGTTGAACAATTATTTCATCACCGTGATACGCTTTTTCATCTTTTAAAGTAAAAGCCATCGGATTTTCATTGTCGGGGATACGATTACCGTCTTTATTGAAAAGCTTTAGAGAATCATACCATACCTCTTTTCCGGCCACAGGTTTTTTGCCCCATAATTCAACAATGGCTTTATTATATAAATTAATTACACCAGATTTGTTGCAGGTAAATACAGCTACAGGCAGGTTTTCAATCAGCCTCCTGTATTGGTTCTCACTTTCTTTTAATTCAGTTTCGGTTTTTTTCTTTTCAGTGATGTCATTAAATACCAACACTGCTCCGAGAATATTTCCTTTTGTATCAAGTATTGGAGAACCGTTATTGCTGATAATGAGCGTACCGGCATTTTTTGTATGCAGTAAGGTATTATTTTCTAATTCTACAACCTTGCGTTCTTTTAATATCCGGCTTACTACGTGTTCAATACGCTTTCCCGATTCTTCATTTACAACATTATATATATCCTGCAGGGGTTTGTTTTTAGCTTCTGCATTAGTCCATCCTGTCAGCCTTTCTGCAGCCGGGTTCATATAAATTATTCTTCCATCATTTCCGGTAGTTATCAAACCTTCGCCGATACTGAATAACGTAGTTCGCAAATGCTCCTTTTGTAATTCAAGCTGGTCACTTATAACCCGGGTCTTTCTTATTTCTGTCAGCAAAAAATATACAACAATTATGATCAGTATAATAGACGTGGTAATACTTAGATATGCAATATTATTTGTACGCTTATTTATCCGGGTAAATATATTTTTTGATTCTTCAAGCGACCCCCTTAAAGCTGTTTTTGTAGCTTCATTTATTTTTAATATAGAATCGGTTAATTCTATTCCGCGTTCTGTTGCTATCATCGAAAGTGCTTCATTGCGTTTCCCTATATCGCAGAGATTTTTAACTTGCAGCATAAATTCAATCTTTTGTGCTATCAATTTGTCAAAAGACGAAATCAACTGATTATTGGCGGCGTCGGCTTTATGTGGTTTGAAGTCTTTGAGTTCACGATAATTAATGCGTATTGAATCAATGGTAGATTTAAAGTCCCTGATAAATTCTTTGTTGCCCGTACCGGCATAACCCCTTACAGAAGATTCGGCTGTTTGAATAAAAAGAAAAAGATCTTCAAATAAAGTATTCTGTCTTGAAAGTTCATTCTGGCTGATATAATCATCTTCAAGCCATTTGTTTTGATTGGCAAAGCGGTAAACAGCCAGACCAATTAAAGTCATAGATACTGTTAGTACAATAAGCAATGTTCTTTTTCTGCTCAGCCACGATAAGTCTTTCAAATTTATGTTCATTACATTACACTATGGTTTAAAGGAGGTACGGGTTTATTCAGATAACAAACTGCATGTATGTATTAGTCAATCAGGATATATTATAAATACACCGCATAAACGTAATTGTAAATGTAAATAAAAATAATTGCTATATCAATACTGCCGGTATTTTTTTACAGCGGATTATAAATGCTGTTAATATTCCATAATGCAGCTGTGGATATATAATGATTATAGTGATATTAATGATGTTTCGCTATATACAGAATTGCTTTCTTCAATTGAAACCGGAGTTATACTGAATAAGATAGCTTACTGAAATAGTCAAAATTCAAATATGAGTTGCCGGGAAATTCATTTAAGTAACTTGCGACCTTAATTTTTACTTTATGGATAATATACTGGCGCAACTGCTCGGATATACCGCATTTATATTTCTAGCGTTATCCCTGACAGTTAATAACAATATCAG
Organism: Ferruginibacter sp.; assembly: GCA_049661965.1. Lineage (GTDB taxonomy): Bacteria > Bacteroidota > Bacteroidia > Chitinophagales > Chitinophagaceae > Ferruginibacter. The sequence continues at coordinate 2,310 of JBATAS010000100.1, forward strand.
GTTCAGGTGGGTAAACAGCTTTGGGTGCCTGGCTTTTGTGCTGTATGGCATTTTTATCAATGCTTTTCCCATTGTTTTAACTAATGCAGTTTTACTTTCAATTAATACTTATTTCTTATTTAAAATTTACCGGCGACAGGAAAAATTTGATTTGCTTGAGTTTAAAAGAGACGGAACTTTAATTCCAAAATTTATTGCTTTTTACGATACTGATATCAAAAACTATTTTCCGGGATTTGAATTAGCGGATACGGAAAACGAAATAAAATTTGTTGTACTACGGGATATTGTGGTTGCCAATATTTTTGTGGCCAGTATAGATGGTAATGGAAATGCTTTTGTACAAATTAATTATACTATCCCAAAATACAGGGATTATAAAGTAGGCCGTTTTTTGTTTGAGGAAGGAAAGGAATTTCTGCAGGCCAAAGGCATTAAACAGATCATCTATACAAAAGTGCATAACCCGAAACATGAAAAATTTATACAGGTTATGGGTTTTAAGAAACAGGTTATAAATAACAGCAGCTGTTATATAAAGTATTTGTAGTTTTCTTTTTAAGATTAATGTTTTACTTTCAGCATTGCAAAATAAATAAAATGAAAAGAAAAGCATTTATAAAAAACACTGGAATTGCAGCCGCATCGCTGGCAGTTTTACCTGCAAAAGAATTGTTTGCCGGCATAGTTGATAAACCGCAAATTAAAATAGCAATGATAGGCGTTGGCTTCAGGGGGCAGAACCACCTTGAACTTTTACTCAGCAGAACTGATGTGGAAGTTGTAGCTATCTGCGATATTGATGACCGTATGCTGACCAGCTCAAAAGCGCAGATCACAAAAAGCGGTAAAAAAATGCCGGCTGTTTTTACAGGCGATATATATGCCTGGAAAAAAATGCTGGAACTGAAAGGGTTGGATGCCGTTATTATTTCAACTCCCTGGGAGTGGCATAAAGAAATGATCATTGGCTCGCTTGAAGCAGGTTTAAAATATGTAGGTACAGAAGTTATTCTGGGTATTACATTGCAGGATCATTGGGACGTTGTAAAAGCTGCTGAAAAATATAAAGCCCAGGTAATGATGCTGGAAAATGTTTGCTACCGCCGTGATGTAATGGCGGTTTTAAATATGGTAAGACAGGGATTATTTGGCGAAATGATACACCTGCAGGGTGGGTATCAGCACGATTTACGTGAAGTGAAATTTAATGATGGTGTTAAAGGTTATGGAGGGGGTTGCGAAATGGGAGAGAAAGGATGGACAGAAGCCAGGTGGAGAACAGAACATTCGGTTCATCGCAACGGAGATTTGTATCCTACACATGGAATTGGCCCCATTGCCAATTATATCAATATCAACCGCGGAAATAAGTTTACTAATCTTTGCTCATTTTCTTCAAAGGCCAGAGGCTTACATAATCATGTGGTAAAAACCTGTGGGCCAGATCATCCTAATGCGAAAATTAATTTTAAACTGGGTGATGTGGTTACAACTTCTATTGGCTGCGCCAATGGCGAAACTATTTTATTACAGCATGATACTGATTTGCCCAGGCCTTACTCATTAGGCTTCAGGGTGCAGGGTACCGAAGGCTTATGGATGGATGTAAACAAAGGTATTTATATTGAAGGCAAATCTGCCAAGCCGCACCAATGGGATAATGCAAAAGAATGGCTCGATAAATATGATCACCCGCTTTGGGCAAGATGGAGTAAGGAAGCGGCCGGATCGGGCCATGGGGGGATGGATTTTTATGTGGTTCACGCCTTTGTTGAATCGGTGAAAAGAAATATAGCTACTCCATTGGATGTATATGATGCTGCTGCCTGGAGTGCTATAACACCTTTAAGCGAACAATCTATTTCTTTGGGAAATGAAACAGTTGATTTTCCTGATTTTACAGGCGGACAATGGATGTACCGCAAACCTGTTTTTGCATTGAATGATGATTTCTAGTTTTTGCAAAAAAAGTTAACATAGAAGTGTTATAAAACTATGGAATAGAAATTGCTGTATCTGGCCAGGTAGAATTAACTTATCAACACCCAGCCTTTTTTTATAATAATAGATCGAGGTTTTCGTTCCTAATAATTACAGTATAGTTTTTTTAAGCATATTAAGAACATCATCTTATTTAAATACAATCTTAATCCGTATGATCATTCCTATCCGTACCATTAAAAAATTATCCATCTTAATTGGTAGTTGTTTTTTAGCCGTAAACATCAGTTTCGCCCAAAGCAACGGCATTTTGCCTTTAACCGGCCTGCGTTATTTCAGCGAGGGTATTTCAGCAAATGATAATATAGATGTTAAAATTGATGACGCCCAATTATTGAGCAACCGAATCCCTTTAAATAAGGAAATTGAAGTAGTACTACATATGCCATCAGGTTTTACAGCTGATAACAGAAACACTGTTTTTGCCGGAGCAGAAGTGATTGTATTATCGCCAAGGGGAGAAGTACTATCCAATGAACCTAATGTTTTAGCAAAAAATAAAGTAACTGGCTTTACTGCAAAAGAATTAACCGATTTTAATATTAAATTCATTGTTGCAGCCGCTGCCATGAAAAACAATTTTAACGGGTTTGTAAAGATCAGGCTGTACGATCTGAAAGGAAAAAGCCAGATGAGACTTGAAATGCCGGTTACATTTGCCAGGCAGGGAGAGCGTTTGCAGGTTTCTAAAACAGTAAAAACCATTAAATCTGCAGATGCCGCTAAAGGAATGATTTGCGGGTTACAGGCAAAGAATATGAAAATAATGATTGATACATCAATACAGGTTGCACCTAAAATGGCTTACACCAGTATGAATATATCCAATATTAAAGGGTCAAGTATAACAGGCATATTTGGCGGAAAAGAAGATTTTTGGGTGTACGACGGCAATCTTAATGAAATAAAAATAACAGACATACTTTTAAAACAGGTAAAAGGGGCCATGGAAAATGATATGGTTGATTACACTTTAAAAATACCATTCCGCCTTAAAACAATTCCGGGTAAAACATATACAGTTCGTTTCAGGTGGGAGAGCCCTGATAAGAGCCAGGTAATTGATATTGTTGCACATATTTAAAATATTGCAGCTAATAGAAATGCCTTTTGAATTTTCAAAAGGCATTTTTATTTACAGAAGATGGTTTTAACCTACCCTGAATGATACGTTACAGATAACTCCATAAGAGCTGATCTTATCATCCTTTACATGCGCTTTAATATCTTTTACATAAACCGAATCAATATTGCGTACGGTTTTAGCACATTCAGTTACTGCGCTCTGTATTGCATCATCAATACTTTTGGTTGAGGAAGCGATCACTTCAATTACTTTTACAATAGCCATAGTGTTTGTGTTTTACAATTAATAATATAAATATGCATTAATATAGTTTAATTCACGGGTATAAAAAAATATGAGTTATCAGTAATGTGGTAAATGCAATGAAACTTTTGTGCAGCAGTTATTTATGCTGAAATGGAGTTAATGATATTATATTCACTTCGGGGGTGCATGCTCCTGTAATTATTTTCTGCATAATGTACTGGTATTGTCTGCCGGTTACCAGTTGCTTCTTTGGTTTCTCACTGATAAAAATATACTGTCCGCTATTTAAACGTGAATAGGCTATTGTATCTTTTTTATTTTCAACCGTTACTTCAAATAAAGCGTCATAGCTATGGCTATTGATATCCACAAGTTGTATTAAAGTTGCCGGCAATACAGTTGTCTCGTATTTGCAGCCACCACCATCAGTTTCGTTGTTGCAGCTATACAAAGCAATTGTACTGATTGCGAGTAATCGCAGGTAGTGTTTCAGCATTACAGTTATTTACATTTATTTATAAAATCAACTATTTCTAATACAGATATCTTCTTAGCATCCTGGTAATTATGGTATTGCTCGGCAACCAGGTCAACAGAACAATCACAATACTTATGTGCCTTTTCACTGCCAATAATTTTAGAAGCTTTTTCTTCGCAATTAGATACAAACTCCTTGATCTCTTTTTTGAGCCAGTATTTGGCTGCAATGCGGCCAACTGTTTTACAGGAAACAGCAGCGGTTAGTGAGATAACAACAGCAAGCAGTAAAATTTTTGAAAGACTCATATTAATTAATTTTAGAACAATTTAATAATTTTTTTTATAGAAACCGGCAACCATTTTTTTAGCGGGGCAATTTTTTCGGCGATTTTTTGTTTTATAATAAGAGCTGATTTATTAGTGCTGTTTCAGCATTTGTAATTTTACCAAGTAAATTAACTGCATTTTTTTAGTTATCAACATTTACGTGCAGTTGGTATATTATTTGAGAATTAATTGTGTTTAAAATTCATCACTATGAGAACCATTGCTTACCTGGCTGTTAGTTGCCTCACGCTTTTATTTGTTGCTTTAATACTTGTGGTAGTACTTTTTATTAAACAATAAAAAAAGACAGCAGATAGAAAACAGCACAGCCTTTTACAAAAGCTGAAAGGCTAATTTGTACAGATATTCTGTAAAACTTAACTTAACCTGGATGTCGGGGGTTAATTCCAAACTCAGTTTAGGTGAGATCCAGACAGGTTTTGCACAAAATAATCACATCTTACTATTCACTTTTTTCCAATTGCATAAAACATAGGAGAAACGGTTTATCGTAGCATACATTTGCAGGTAATAAGATATCCGATTATTACTTACAAAATTTAACTGATGTTGCGTAAAACTTTTCTCATTGCCGGTTTATTTTTATTGTGTTTGGCTGCTTCTGCGCAAACCGAAAAAACCCAATCTGCCTCTAGAATGCTGAAGACAGCAACAAGCCTGATGGAAGCACAGCAGTTTGAAGCTGCTGAAGAATTTTTTACTGAAGGACTTGCGAAAGCAAAAAAGTATGCTGATACTTATTCACAGGCATCGGCCTATGAAGGATTGGGTAACTTATATTCAAGAATGGACCGCCCTCAACAGGCTGTACAAAATTATAAATCTGCATTACGGCTTTATAAGAGCCTGAAGCTTTCTGTAATGGTGGATGTAGTTGAAAGCTTATTGAAAAGCATACAGGGTATTGGCGATTTATATGCCGGTATTGAAATTGGCGCAAAAGGTATCAAACTAAGTGTAATTGAAGTTAAACTCAGCAAAGACAGAGAATATGATTATACGTTGGTAAGTGATACCGCTATTAATACTGATGCAGCTTCACTATCTTATCAAAGTGAAAAAGAGACATTTGATGCCATAACTGTTTTATGGAGGATATTAAAAACCCGTTACCAGATTCCGCCAGACAAAGTACATATTGTAATCAGCAGCGGTTTAAAACAGGAACTGGATAAATATAATAAAGTAGATTATTTTGCCAATATCATACGGCCTAAGGAACTGGATGCAAACATCCCGATTACCTATATAACTCCCGAAGAGGAATCGCAACTGAGTTTGCTGGGTATAGTGCCGCAAAAGCGCCGTTTTACTGCCACACAATTAGATGTAGGCAGTGGTAACACAAAGGGTGGTTATTACAGCGATAACAAAACCTTCATCCCGGTTACTTTCCCGTTAGGTACAAAATCTTTTCAGCGATTGATTGAATCGAAGACTGAGGGAGATTTAAATGATTATGTAAACACCGCACAGCGGCTTTGGCTGGATAGTTTGCGAAGGGTGGTGGTGAACGAATTTTTTATTAAAAGAGATGTAAGAAACCGTGACATTATGTACATATCCGGTGGTGTTGTGTGGGCTATAGCTTCGCTGATGCATCCACAAAGTACTAATACCAATTATACCGAAATAAGCAGGCAGGATATTTCAGATTTTCGAAAATTGCTGTTTACTGATTTTGACAAGGTGACTCAACCCGATCTTTATTTTATATCGGTACCGGAGCAGGCCCGTGCTGCACAAAAAAATATAAACAGGGTTTTAAACACGTATGATAAAAAGGCCTTGCTGGCCGGTACCATCTGGTTAGATGAACTGATAGGAGAGATAAATGCCGTTAACCCGTCGAAAAAGTTTATTTATGCAAAATATGCCTACGTAGGCTGGATAAGCGGATATATAATTAAGCAGGTAACACATAAATATACCGGCTTATTAAATTAAGGAAATCATTAAAATAAACTTTGTTTTTACACAAAACCCTCTTTATTGAGGGTTTTTCACTTTAAACTAACAGGTGTTATTGAAAATCTGCTTAAGACTGTATGTATATCATATGTTTTTTTAAACTGTTACAATAATAGTATGCTGTAACCGTTTTAGGGAAAACCCTATAACATGCAAAAATCTGTACCCAACCTGGCATTAGTATGCCTAACCATTCTTGTACTTAGC
>JBATAS010000101.1:0-14154 GCA_049661965.1 Ferruginibacter sp.
GGTGTAAGAAAAACCAAAGCGATGAAAGTACCATACAGGTCCGACGCATCTTTATTGGTCATGGCAAAACCCTCTTCCACATGTTTCAGGTACAATAAAAAAATACCTATCATCAGGTAGTAACCAAAACGTTCCCACATTTCGGATAAAAATAAATACGGTAATGCTTTTGGGTGTTTAGCTGGTTTGCTCATACAGTTAAATTTATATTTTCAAGTTAAATAAAAAAGGCGACTGTAACATCGCCTTTTAAAAAGTTATAAATGATCTTATCGAATACCATGCATCATTTTCTTCAGCTTTGGTGTAAGCATGAAAAGCAGAATAGAGGCAACGCCACACAGTACCACAAATACCATAAAGAAATCAAAAAGATTGGTAATGCTAAAACCTGCAAAAGTTGGATTAACGGCACTGATTTTATTTTCGGCCAGTAATCTTAACTGGTCAGCAGTTGGTGTAACAGATTTATTTAAAACAGCCTGGAGGTCAATACCCATTTCTTTGGCTTTTGTAAACTGCTCGCCTGTAGCGGGTAAAATAGAACCAAGTGTACCTGCCAGGGCATAACCTGAGGCATTTGACAAAAAGAACACACCATATAATAAGGAAGCAAATCTTTTTGGTGCAAGTTTACCAACAAGTGACAATCCGATTGGTGATAAGCAAAGCTCACCAAAAGTTTGAATAAGATAAAGCAGAATTAACCAGTGAATTGCCAGTAAGCCAGTTGTTCCCAGGTCTTTAACATTATTTGCAATGATGAAATAGCTTAATGCAATCAGTGCCAAACCAAAAGCCTGTTTAACCGGCGAAATGGGTTCTTTTCCCTTAGCTCTCAATTTATCCCATAAAATACTGAACGGAACAGCAAAGGCAATTACAAAAATTCCATTGAAGATCTGCACCATAGATGGAGGCATCTGCCAGCCAAAAAAGTTGCGGTCGGTTTGATTATCGGCAATAAATGTTAAGGATGATCCCGCCTGTTCAAAAGCCGCCCAAAAGAAAATGATAAAAAACGATACTATATATATAACCAGTACACGGTCTCTTTCAATTTTGGTAAGTGAGCTGTCAGACAGAATTAAACCAGCCAATGAAATACCACTGGCATAAATGATAGAGTAAATAACATTTTGTCCAACTACATAATAGAAAAGAAGTCCCAGACCAATAAAAGCCACAACTGCTGCACTTAATGCTTTCGATGTAAATACAGCTTTTTGGGCTTCACCCTCTTCAAAATCCGAAGCTTCGTTTTTAGACGGTAAGCCACCAATGGGTCTGCCTTCAGGTGTTCTTACATATTTATCTTTCAATAAAAAGAAGGTAGCAGTACCAATTAACATGGCAATCGATGCAGCCAGGTATCCCCACTTAAAAGCAAAAATATCTCTTACGCCATTTGCATCAACCACATCGCCTAGAATTGGACATATTAACTGGCCTAAAAAAGCACCCAGGTTAATGCCCATGTAAAAAATGGTAAATGCTGTATCCAGTTTGTTTCTTTCGGCCTTTGGATAAAGGCTGCTGACCATACTTGAAATATTAGGTTTGAAAAATCCATTACCTAAAATAATTATTCCAAGCGCTACATACAACAAGGTTCTTGCTAATTCCAAATCGGCTGTGAAGGTTGAGGCGCTGATAAATAACAACATCTGTCCGGTAGCCATCAACAGGCCGCCAAGCATAATGCACAGCCTGTTCCCTAAAAAGCGATCGGCAATAAAACCGCCCAGCATGGGCGTTAAATAACAAAGGCCCAAAAAGCCGCCATAAATGATGGAGGATTGTTCCTTACTCATCATTAAAGCATTAACGATAAATAGCACTAAGATGGTACGCATACCGTAAAAGTTGAAACGCTCCCACATTTCGGTTCCAAAAAGAACCCATAAACCTTTGGGATGCCCGGTTTGTTTTACTGCTTGTTCACTCATGTTTTGTAGTTTTAAAATGCTTGTTAGTAGGTTTGGTTGCCCAAAATAGTGAAATTCTGTTAAGCACAAACAAAATACAAGCACCAATTTTTAAATGGTACGTTACAAAAAAAGGATATGTAGTATGGTTTTTTCTGAAAAATGTTATTGAAATGCGCCATTAGAATTTTAAATTCGCAATCCATTCTTCAGGCATACCAAATTTTTTTTAATGAATATACTTTTAATTGGCGCCGGCGGCAGAGAACATACACTTGCCTGGAAACTTGTACAAAGTGAACAATGCAGTAAGCTGTTTATCGCCCCGGGCAATGCAGGTACCGCATTGTGCGGCACTAATCTTTCCATTCCAGTTTCGGATTTTGACGGGTTGGCAAAAGCCTGCCTGGCCAATGCTGTTGAAATGATTTTTGTGGGCCCCGAAGAACCGCTGGTAAAGGGCATTTATGATTATTTTCAAAACAAAAAAGAATTACAGCATATAAAAGTCATTGGTCCTTCAAAAGATGCTTCGCAACTGGAAGGCAGCAAGGCATTTGCCAAGGATTTTATGAAAAGGCATAATATTCCCACTGCGGCTTACGAAGAGTTTACTGCCGATAAATACCTGGAAGGTGTTGAATACATTAAAAAACAATCGTTGCCTATTGTTTTAAAGGCTGATGGATTGGCGGCTGGTAAAGGAGTTTTGATTTGTAAGAACCACCTTGAGGCAGTTTCGGAATTTGACCTGATGTTGCTGCAGTCGAAATTTGGAGAGGCTGGAAAAAAAGTCGTTATCGAAGAATTTTTAAAAGGAATTGAGTTAAGCATATTTGTATTAACCGACGGAAAAAACTACCTGGTATTGCCAGAGGCAAAAGATTATAAACGGGTAGGAGAAGCTGATGCAGGGCTGAATACAGGGGGGATGGGGGCTGTTAGTCCGTTGCCTTTTGTTAATGCAGATTTTTTACAGAAAGTAAAAGAAAAAATTATTGAACCCACCATTGCAGGGTTACAAAAAGACAAACTTGAATATAGGGGCTTTATATTTTTAGGGTTGATGAGTGATGAAGGCGAACCAAAAGTGATTGAATATAATTGCCGGCTGGGCGATCCGGAAACCGAAGTGGTGATACCCAGGATAAAAAATGACCTGGTTGAATTACTGATGGCTACTGCTGAGCAAAGGCTTCATGAAATAAAACTTGAAATAGATGACCGGGCAGTTGCTACTGTTGTTGCTGTAAGTGGTGGTTACCCCGGCGATTATGAAAAGGGAAAAATCATCAACGGTTTACAGGAGAAGCCACTTGCTGACAGCATTATCTTTCATTCGGGTACAAAAAAAACCGGCGATGACATAGTAACCAATGGTGGCAGGGTATTGGCTGTAACCTCGTATGGGGGCAATATTGCAGAGGCTGTTGAGATGTCGAATTATATCCTGGAGCAGCTGGATTTTGAAGGCATGTATTACCGTTCGGATATCGGGTATGAATTCATTCTTCAATAATTCATTGTCGCAACATCAGCACCTCTTGAAAAATAAAATCTTCTGTAATTTATAATTACTGCTGTTTTTTTTCGTTGTTCTTTTACAAGAACTTTTTTTATAAAAACAGTCCAATGCAAAAGTTTCTGTAAAATGTTGAAAAATAAAGGAATTGCGGTTGTTATTTCAATTATTTTCCACCAACTTTGCTGGCATTGATTAAAATCCTTTTTCACACACAACAATATGGGCCTTTTTAACTTTTTTACACAGGAAATAGCAATTGATTTAGGTACGGCAAATACCCTCATTATTCATAATGATGAAATTGTGGTAAATGAACCTTCGATTGTTGCCTTAGACAGGAATAATCCAAAAAATATTTTAGCCGTGGGCAAGAAGGCATTGATGATGCATGAAAAGACCCATGAAAGTATCAGAACTGTTCGTCCGTTGAAAGATGGTGTAATTGCCGATTTTAACGCCGCCGAGCTGATGATACGTGAAATGATCAAACTGATCTATCCCAAAAAACCATTATTTGCGCCAAGCTGGCGTATGATGATATGTATCCCCAGCAGTATAACCGAGGTGGAGAAACGTGCGGTACGTGACAGTGCCGAGCAGGCAGGTGCAAAAGAAGTTTATTTAATTCACGAACCCATGGCTGCTGCTTTGGGTATTGGTATAGATGTGGAAGAGCCGGTGGGAAATATGATCATTGATATTGGAGGAGGAACAACCGGTATAACTGTAATTGCATTAGCAGGTATTGTTTGCGATCAAAGTATACGTATTGCGGGTGATGAATTTACTGCAGATATTATGGAAGCGTTGCGTCGTTATCACAGTTTACTGATTGGAGAGCGTACTGCGGAACAAATTAAAATACAGGTTGGGGCTGCCATGAAAGACCTGGACAATCCTCCTGATGATATTCCGGTTAACGGACGTGACCTTGTTACCGGAATTCCAAAACAGGTTATGGTAAGTTACCAGGAAGTTGCCGAAGCACTGGACAAAAGTATTTTTAAAATAGAAGAAGCAATTTTAAAAGCATTGGAAACAACTCCACCAGAGTTAGCATCGGATATTTACCGTAGAGGTTTGTATATAACCGGTGGTGGTGCATTGTTACGTGGACTGGATAAAAGGCTGAATGCAAAAATCAAGTTGCCGGTGCATGTGGCAGATGATCCGCTGAAGAGTGTGGTAAGGGGTACAGGCATTGCTTTAAAACATTATGACAGGTATCCTTTTGTAATGCGATAAGTCAGATTCTAAAATAGAAATTCTAAATTCTAGAGTGCAGCTTATTACAGGATTCAGAATTTTGATATTAAATATTTCCTCTCGGTGCGTAACATCTTTCTTTTCATTCGCCGGTATTCTAATCTTATCCTGTTCCTTTTGTTACAGGGTTCCAGTATCTATTTAATAGTTCATTACAGCCGTTATCATAAAGCTGCATTCAGTAAAACAACCAACCAGCTTACCGGAAAAGTAAATGAACAGTACAGCAAGGTTGAATATTATTTTCAGCTAAAAAAAACAAACGACTCGTTGGTAGCAGCCAATGAAATGCTGTACAATAAATTAAAGGCCGATTTTGCATTACCCGATACGGCCAGCAATTTTATCATTGATTCAGTTAAGATAGATTCGATGGAGCGGTACCGGAAGTATCATTACTTTCCGGCCAAAGTGGTTTATAATTCTGTTGCTGCCCAAAATAATTTTATCGTTTTAGGCAGAGGAGCTTCGCAACAGGTGAAAACAGGCATGGGAATCATTGATCCTAACATGGGTGTTGTGGGAATTATTACTGATGTAAGCAAAGATTTTGCTGTAGTGATGAGCCTGCTACATAAAGACAGCCACCTCAGCGGCAAATTATTAAAGGGTGGAGAAACCGGAACATTAAGCTGGGATGGCAAAACACCTAATATTATTTCGCTTGGCGGCATACCCAAAAGCGCCAAGGTAGTTAAAGGCGATACAATTATATCGAGCGGGTTCAGCACCAGCATACCCAAAGGGATGATAATTGGTACGGTGGAAGAAGTAAAATCTGATAAAAGCACCAATAACTATCTCATTAAATTCAGGTCGGCTGCCAATTTTTATAATCTTGAATTTGTGTATATAATAGATAACAAACAAACAGAAGGAATAAAAACCATTCTGGATAAAGCAAAACAAAAAAATCAATAATGAGTTACTTTGATTTATGAGTACACTGGTCAAAAATATTATCCGCTTTGCACTGTTCATACTGGTACAGGTTTTTGTGCTGGATAAGATTCATTTGCACCAGATGATAACCCCTTATCTGTATTTCCTGTTTATACTATGGCTGCCCTTCCGTATGGGCCGCACCCAGCAAATGCTGATAGCTTTTGCCGTTGGTTTTACCATGGACAGTTTTCGTCATCATCCCGGCTTTCATACAGCCGCCTGTGTGCTCATTGCTTATGTACGTCCTTTCTTAATCAATATTTTAATACCACAGGAAGGAGCCGATAATAATTACGAAGAACCATCCTTTAAAAGTATGGGTGGTATTTTACCTTATATGATCTTTATCGGCGTACTTACATTTATCCATCATGGCTGGTTGTTTTTACTGGAAGCCTGGCAGTTTGGAAACATTTGGTATTTTTTGGTAAAAACAGTATTATCAACTGCATTGAGTTTGCTTTTGATTATAATAACCGAATTGCTGTTTACCCGTAAGCAAAAATTCCGGACAAATACTGTATAGTGATTGTAAATCTGAAGAAACCGGGAAGCGAATAAATCTGAAATCAAAAAAAACTAAAATCAACATTGCCTGTATTTAATCAATCAAGAAAAAATGTGATCACGCTGGTTTTTATCGGCATGTTTATTATTATCCTGGCCCAACTGATCAATCTGCAGCTTTTTTCTTCTAAGTATAAAATAATGGCCGAAGGGCAGGGCATCTTCCGTAAAGTAATTTATCCCGATCGTGGATTGGTTTACGATAGAAACGGAAAAGTGATCCTGCAAAATGCAATCATTTACGATTTGATGGTAATCCCCGGAAAACTTAAAGGGACTGATACCACAACCTTATGTAATATTTTGGATATTGACTCAGCCGAATTTCATAAAAGAATCATCACAGCAATCATAAAAAATAAAAGTTACCGGGCTTCTGTTTTTGAGCCATTGCTTACCAATGAAAGAATGGCCAAAATAAATGAGATATTATATAAACTGGCGCCTGGTTATTTTTTACAGGAACGTTCGGTAAGGGATTATCCTTTTGATGCAGGAGGAAATATATTTGGTTACCTGGGTGAGGTTGATTCAAATATTTTGAAAAGCCCGAAATATGAAGGTTATGTTATGGGCGATTATATTGGTCGTGCCGGCATGGAAAGAACTTATGAAAAAGTGTTGATGGGCCAACGCGGAATTGAATTCTGGAAAAAGGATAATTTAAACCGGCTTACCGAGCCTTTGGAGCAAGGCAGGTTTGATACAGCTGCCATTGCCGGGCAGAATATGTACACATCCATTGATATTGAACTGCAGGCACTGGGTGAAAAACTGATGGAAAATAAACTTGGGTCAATTGTAGCGGTTGATCCCCAAACGGGCGGTATACTGGCCATGGTCAGCAGCCCTACTTATCAACCCAGGTTATTAACCGGTGCTGAAAGAAGAAAACATTATGCAGAATTATTATTGAGCCCGGCCCGTCCGTTATTCAACAGGTCTGTTAGTGCGACGTACGCACCCGGTTCAACTTTTAAAACTTTACAGGCACTTGTTGGTTTGCATGAAGGCGTAATAAATACCGACTTCAGGGTTAGTTGCTCAGGTGCTTTTTATGGATGCGGTTCTGGCCGACCCATGAAATGTCTTGATTATGGAACCTTCGATCTAAGACATGCCATTACTGTATCTGACAATACATATTTTGCAACAGTAATGCAGCGTGTAATTACAAATCCTAAATATCCCAGTCAAGACAGCAGTCTGAGAGTTTGGGACAGGTATATGTATGCATTTGGTTTGGGGCATCGGTTAGGAATTGATGTGCCGTCCGAATACTCAGGAAATATTCCTACACCAACTTATTTTGATAAAGTTTACGGAAAGGGCGCATGGAATTATTGCAATTTCCGTTCGGTAAGTATTGGCCAGGGGGAAGTTACTGCAACACCCATACAGGTTGCCAACGAAATGGCTTATATCGCCAACAAAGGCTGGTACAAAATTCCACACCTGGTAGATTCCATTGAAGGTGGTGATACATTTGATATGCTGTCGAAATTTAAAGAACGGCACAATGCCATTGATATACCCGACAGTATTTTTGAAGCGGTGCATGATGGTATGCAGGGTGTGGTAGATCATGGAACAGGTACCGGTGCAAAAGTGCCGGGCATTACTATCCTTGGTAAAACAGGAACAGTGGAAAATTATTACAGAGGTGTTAAACAACCCAACCATGCATTCTTTTGTGGCTTTGCACCAAGAGACAATCCAAAGATTGCCATTATGTGCGTGGTTGAAAACAGCGGCCGCTTTGGTGGTACCTATGCAGCACCCATTGTTGGTTTGATGATTGAAAAATATTTAAACGATACCATTGCTGCAAACAGGCAGGCCATTGTTGAAAAATTCAATAAACTTAATTTAATACCGCCCCGTATTTACAGCGAAATGAAAACGGTTGATTCCATGTTACATCGAAAAGATTCTGCCTATCTGATTGCAAAAGGATATATCAGGCTGTTAAGAGATACCATGGAGATTGATGCTACTGATGAACAGGAAATTTTAGACCAGATAAAAAAAGGGAAAGAAGATTTAAAAAAAGAGCAGAAGAATAAAGAAGACAGCGATAATAAACTGAAATTTAAAACAGAAGCTATTTTACCAATTGAAAAAAAGAAACCTGAATTGAGAGATTCGCTTAGGTAAGATGTTAATCGTTATTTGTTAATTGTGATTAGATAGGAGGAGATTCGTTGATTTAAAAACCCTACTTCCGATTAACAAATAACCATTCACAATAAATACAATGAACCAAAAAAATCCAACCATATCAAAAGGAATTGACTGGCTGATGATCTGGCTGTATGCTATCATTGTGATTTTTGGTATTATTTGTATTTACTCAGTAGAATATAAGAGCACTGATAATTTTATGCAAACGCTGCTTGGGTTTAAAAAAACGTATAGCAAACAGATTTTCTTTTTTGGTGCCTGCCTGGTAGTGGCGGTTTTTATTTTATTAACAGACAGTAAGCTCTTCACTGCAACATCAAATATCGCTTATCTGATTGGGATTGTTTTAATACTTGCCACATTCGTTCCGGGTGTGGGCAAAGAAATCAAAGGCTCCAGGAGCTGGATACCACTGGGTTTTATGAACCTGCAACCGGTGGAGCTTTGTAAAATATTTACGGCATTGGCACTGTCCAAGTACCTTTCTATGCCCGAAACAGATTTTAAAAAACCCAAATCGCAGCTGATTGCTGCAGCAATTGCATTTGCGCCGGCAGTATTATCTATTCTCCAGGGCGAAACCGGGCTGGCTTTGGTGTATTTCTCTTTTTTAATACCTATGTATCGTGAAGGGCTTCCTGCGGGGTACTTGATAGCCGGGGCTTCTATGGCCATTTTGCTGGTGGTATCACTCTTGTTCAGCACTAAAACATTACTGATTGCGTTTGCTGTATTTGCTGTATTGGCTTTTTTCTTTAACAGGCGGCAAATAAGACGTAACAACCGTTTGTTATTTGTTATTGTTGCTGCCTGGGCTTTCAGTTCGCTTTTCGTTGGGCTGGTTGTGCCATTTACTTTTAAAAACGTATTTAAAAAATACCAGGCCGACAGGATATTCAGCATGGTTGGTGTAGATAATCCTTTTACCGAAAAAGATACTGCTGATATTGTAACTGCTGCAGAGCTGAAAGCCAAACAACGAAAAAATGATCAGCAGAATTACAATGTAAAACAATCAAAGATTGCCATAGGTTCCGGTGGTGTTACGGGTAAAGGTTTTTTAAAAGGTACACAAACCCGTGGCGATTTTGTACCTGAACAGAATACTGATTTTATTTTTACATCAGTTGGAGAAAATTTCGGGTTTATTGGTACAGCTTTATTAATGCTGATCTATCTCAGTTTCCTGTTGCGGATAATCAGGATTGCCGAACGGCAGCGAAGTGTGTTCAGCCGGGTATATGCTTATTCAGTTGCCGGCATCATGTTTTTTCATGTGGCCGTAAATATTTGTGTAACCATTGGCCTGGCACCGGTAATCGGTATTACTTTGCCATTGATGAGTTACGGCGGTTCATCGCTGCTTACATTTACCATTCTTATTTTTGTGTTGATAAAACTTGATGCAGACAGGCAGATGGTTTTAAGATAAGGTTTAAGGGCTGTAACGTTTAATGGTTGAAAGGTTACATTTGCAACATGAAAATAATTCCACTTAGCGAAGGCGCATTTACTATTGATGCTACAAAGAAATTTGTTCCGTTCGATATAGATAAAGATGATCTGCAGCAACGGCCGGTTGGCAGTTTGCTGGTAGAGATACAGCCCTTTGCCGTTATTACTTCAAAAGATATTATTGTTATTGATACCGGGCTGGGTTTTAATATGCCAGATGGAACATTACAGATTCATCAGAACTTACTGAACAATGGCATTGGCCCCATGGAAGTAACCAAAGTGTTGCTGAGCCATTTACATAAAGACCATGCAGGCGGTATTTATAAGACGGATGAAATGCTGAAACAAAAGTTTTTAAGTTTTCCTAATGCCACGTATTATGTACATAATGATGAGATAGAATATGCCTTGGCAAAGGGGGCTCCTTCTTATCATGTTGAAGATTTTGATGGTTTACAAAACTCCGACCAGGTTGTTTTGCTGGAAGGCGATGGAAAGATTGATGACCATATTACTTACCAGGTTACCGGTGCACACAGCAAATGCCACCAGGTTTTCTGGATTGAGGAAGAAGGGCAGAAAATTTTCTTTGGCGGCGATGTGGCCCCGCAATTACAGCAAATGAAAAATAAATTTATTGCCAAGTACGATATGGATGGCCGCAAAAGTATGGAGCTGCGGCAGCACTGGTGGCAACAGGGTGAAAAAGAGAAATGGACTTTTTTATTTTATCATGATATTAAGACGCCGGTGTTTTCTTTTTGATTACAGGCAAAGACACTAAGTACAAATAGAAAAGCCGCAAACATAGTTTGCGGCTTTTCTATTCTTTTGCCTCTCGGCGTGAAATATTTTTTATCTTATTCTGTGCAGATAATCATTATTCATAAACTGCTTTTGAATATCCTTCAGGTCTCTTAAAATGCTGGCATCAACTAAAGTGCCGCCTGTTTCTAATAAGAAACCACCGATTAATTCGTTTTCAACTGCAGTTTCAATTTCAAAAGTTTGTCCGGCAGTTGCCGTGGCGGTAACGTTTGCCATAATTGCATTCTGCATTTCGGGCGTAAGCGGCTCGGCAGTTGTAATTTTTACTTTGTGTATATTACGCAGTTCGTTAAACTGGTCAATATAAGTTGTAGCAATTTCAGGAAGATTTGATTCCCTGGCTTTAATAACCAGCAATTTGATAAATGCACTGGTTAATACACTCACTCTTTCTTTGGTAATTGATTCCAGAATATTTTGTTTGGCCGTTGGTTTAATAACCGGGCTACGTAATACATTCACAAAATCGGGATTGCTTTTGCAGATCTTGTGAATCCATTTCATGTCTGCATATACTGCATCTACCTGGTTTTGCTCTGTTGCCAGATCAAGTAAACTTTTTGCGTATCGGCCTGCTAAACGTGGATTGTTCATCTTACTAATTTGATAATTTGAAGATTTTGGGATTTGATGATTGGTTTAAAGCCATGGGCTAATTTTCAAATCATCAAATTTTCAAATCAATTCAGCTTTACTTCCGCAGCCAGTGTTTTAATATAGTTCTCCTGCTCTGCTTTGTTGCTTAATTCTTTGCGTAATACTTTTTCACTTACTTCCAGTACAAGGTTACCTACCTGGTTCTTCATTTCGGTAATGGCAGCCATTTTCTGGTTGTGAATGGAAGCCTGTGCATCGGCGATGATCTTTGATGCAGCAACTTTTGCTTCGTCCTTTGCATCGTTGATCATTTTATCCTTTGTTTCTTTTGCTTCTTTAAGCATAGTGGCTCTTTCTTCACGTGCCTGTACAAGAATGGCTTCGTTGTCATTCTTCATTTGAGCCATTTCAAGCTTTATCTTTTCGGCGGTAGCCAAAGCATCAGCAATGTTTTTTTCACGTTCTGCAAGTCCGCCAAGGATCATTGGCCAGGCAAATTTCTTTAACAGAAAAAACACGATCAGGAATGCTAAAAGTGTCCAGATGATAAGGCCGAAGGCCGGTGTTAATAATTGCATTTTATATTATTTATAAAATAAAAAGTTCAATAAAGATATTCAGTACAAGAGTGCGACGCCAATGAAGCATTATAGTTGCACTAAAGTCTGGTTCAAAAAAAATTACTGCATCCGCCGTCCTTTACTTTGGATGCAGTAAAGGTTTTAAAGCACCATGGCTAAGAACCCGATGATGATCGCAAACAGGGCAGCACCCTCTACAAGGGCTGCAGTAAGGATCATGTTGCTACGGATATCGTTGATGGCTTCTGGCTGACGTGCAATTGATTCCAATGCACCTTTACCAATTTGGCCAATACCGATACCTGCACCAATGGCTCCCAGGCCGGCACCAATGGCGCCACCTGCGTTAGCGATTTCTGCTAATAAGAAAAAATTCATAATTGTGAATTTATGTTGGTTAAAAAAAACGTATTAAAAGTGATACAGTTCATCACCTTCATGCACATGCTCAGCATGCCCGCCTTCAAAGGCCTGGCCAATAAACACGGCAGTTAATATGGTAAAGATAAAGGCCTGTAAAAAAGCAACCAGTATCTCAATAAAATAAATGAAAATGGTAAACGCAATTGAGAATGGTGCAAAGCCCCAACCTACATATTGGTTTAATGATGCCATGATGAAGATCAACGATATCAAACAAATGATAAGGATGTGGCCGGCCACCATGTTGGCAAATAACCTGATCATTAAGGCGAATGGCTTGGTGAAAATTCCAAGAATCTCAACCGGTACTAAAATGATCTTTACCCAGCCTGGTACACCCGGTGGGTTGATGATATGACCCCAGTAATGACTGTTACTGCTGAAGAGTATGATTACAAAAGATATAACCGACAGTATAAATGTAAAAGCAATATTACCGGTTACGTTTGCCGAACCGGGGATTAAACCAAAAATATTGTTAATCAGTATAAATAAGAATACCGTTAAAATATAAGGCAGATACTTATTGCTTTTTGCACCCAGGTTTGGTTTGCAGATTTCGTCGTTAACAAAGTTGATTACGGTCTCCATGGTGTTTTGCCAGCCTGTTGGTGCGGTCTTAATACCTTCGCCTTTTTTGTAACGGCCTGCAATTTTAATTAACAGGAAAACCAATAAAGTAAGAGCCAGTAACATTTGTACAACGTTACGTGTTGGAGACAGATCCAGAACGCTAACGGTTTCATCTACTCCATGTGCGCCATTGGATGCTACAATATGTCCGGCTGAATATTTATTACGGTCTAAACCTAAATGGTCAATCTTTTCGTTGGTCAATAAAGTATATCCATCAACATCATGATGACCATGCTCGAATTTTGAAGACATGAAGCATGAAAATCCTTTTCCTTTTGCATAAACAATAACCGGTAAAGGAAGTGTTGCATGAAAATCGGTTCCGTCGGCTTTTTTATAAGAGAAAAAATGAAATTCATGAGCATCCATGATATGGCCGAAGATGACTTCATTAGCATCAAAAATCTTTTCTTTTTTGGCGCTGTCTCCTGTTGGTTCAGGATTGGCAAAAGCTATATTAGAAAAAAACACTAAGCCTAAGCTGAAAACCGCTACCAGTAATGATTTGATGCTCTTTGATGCCATAATATACCTGTAATTTGGCGCAAAGATAAGGGTGGAGGGCTGAAATTAAAAATTGGGGAGCTAGAATTTACCAAAATCAGCTTATATGACGATATTATGTCAAGTTAGCTTGTTTCTCGAACTGCATTTTGTGCAATTGGTAGTAAAATCCATGTTTTTCCAACAACTCATCATGGCTCCCTATTTCTTTTATTTCGCCTTTATCCAAAACAATAATCTTGTCTGCCTTGCGGATGGTAGACAGGCGATGGGCTATGACAATAGAAGTTCGATTGGCAATCAGTTTTTCAATGGCATGTTGAATGAGGGCTTCGCTTTCGGTATCAACCGATGAAGTGGCTTCGTCTAAGATAAGAATAGCCGGGTTGTACAATAATGCCCTGACAAAAGATAATAACTGGCGTTGGCCTAAAGAAAGGGTTGCTCCCCGTTCCATTACATTATAATCGTAACCGCCGGGCAGTTGCATAATAAAATCATGTATGCCGATCATTTTTGCAGCTAAAAAAACATCTTCATCTTTTATATTGGGGTTACGAAGCGTAACATTGTCCTTTACCGAACCACTAAATAAAAAAACATCTTGCAACACCACTGCAATTTTCGACCGCAGGTCATCCAGGTGAAAATCTTCAATCTTAACATCGTCGACTTTTATGCTGCCCTTATTTATTTGATACAGTCTGTTTAA
>JBATAS010000102.1:0-1566 GCA_049661965.1 Ferruginibacter sp.
CTTTGTTTTTCCCAACTGGCACCACGATCAGTGCTTTTGAAAATACCAGCTTTGCCATCGGGCGCTTCTACAACTGCATACAACACATCAGGATTAACAGGAGAATAATTTAATCCGATTCTTCCCAAATCGCCGCCGGGTATGCCGCTCATCATCTTGTTCCAGGTGGCACCTCCATCGGTACTTTTATACAAAGCCGACTCCAGACCTCCGCCTATATAGGTAAACACTTTTCGCTGGCGCTGATGTGCAGCAGCGTAAACGATATTTGGAAAACGTGGATCAACCATCACTTCGTTAAAACCCGTATGTTCACTTACATTTAAAACCTGTTTCCATGTTTTACCGCCATCAATGCTTTTATAAATACCCCGTTCGCCGCCCGATTTCCAAACCGGGCCATAAGCGGCTACGTAAACAATATCGTTGTTGGTTGGATCGATGGCAATGCGGCCGATATGTTCCGAATTTTTAAGGCCCATATTTTTCCAGCTTTTGCCGCCATCTTCCGATTTGTAAATGCCATCGCCGTATGCCACCACCCGTTGGTTATTGTTTTCGCCGCTACCCACCCAAACCACATTGCTATTGGTTGGGTCGATGGCCAGACAGCCGATAGAAAAAGAACCTTCGCCATCAAAAATCGGATCAAAAGTATTTCCTGCATTTTTAGTTTTCCAAACACCACCTGCCGCTGCAGCCACGTAATATTCGCTGTGGTTATTTGGATTTACAGCAATGTCTGCAATACGCCCCGATGTGATGGCCGGGCCAACTGAACGGAAACTTAATCCTGCCAGAGAAATATTTTTTAAGGAATCGGGCCCTTTGGGTTTTGTATCGGCTTTCTTTTGTGCAACGGCACTAAATGATACCATTAATATAAAAGCAGTGAGGAAGGTTTTGGTTATTTGCATACAATTAGGTTTGAGCTCGCTAAATTAACACGATTAACTTATAATTGGTTACCACTTAAAAATCTCTTTCGCCACAGATTAAGGTGCAATCCGTGGCAATTAAATCAC
Organism: Ferruginibacter sp.; assembly: GCA_049661965.1. GTDB lineage: Bacteria > Bacteroidota > Bacteroidia > Chitinophagales > Chitinophagaceae > Ferruginibacter. The sequence continues at coordinate 1,026 of JBATAS010000102.1, forward strand.
ATACCCTATTTTTGCACAAATTATTTTACTATGAATCATACACTAATAACTCATAGCATTTTACGCTGGGCGGTTTTAGTCTTGGGCGTTTGGGCAGTTCTATCTGCTTTATTTGCTGTGATGAGCAAAAGAGAATATAAAAGCAGCGACAATAAAATCAGCTTGTTTTTTATGATCAGTTGCGATATTCAATTATTGCTCGGACTCATTTTATATTTTACCGGCATGTGGTTCGAAAAAGTAAAAAGCGGCATGGGCGCTGTGATGAAAGACCCTGCTGAAAGGTTCTTTGCGGTTGAACATGCGTTGATGATGATTATTGCCTGGCTGTTGGTGCATATTGGCCGCAGCATGGTAAAACGTGCCGATACTGATGCACAAAAACATAAACGCACACTAATTTATTTTGGAATAGCGTTAGTTATTATATTAGCAATGATACCTTGGCCTTTTAGGCAGATGGGTATTGCAAGAGAATTATTCCCTACCTTTTAAACGATTTGAATTTACATGGCTAAGAAGAAAGAAGAACCCATTATAC
>JBATAS010000103.1:0-13331 GCA_049661965.1 Ferruginibacter sp.
GCTGTTTTGCGGCGCTTCAATGATGAACTTTTTACCATTCTCAAAATTCAAAGTAAGTTTTTTAAAGAGCGGTGCTCCCATTACATACTGATCAGTTGCAGGGCATACGGGATAAAAGCCCATGGCCGAAAAAATATACCAGGCGCTGGTTTGCCCATTATCTTCATCGCCGCAATAGCCATCGGGTGTGGGTTTGTACATACGGTTCATGGTTTCTCTTGCCCAGTACTGTGTTTTCCAGGGCTGGCCTGCATAGTTGTATAAATAAATCATGTGCTGTATGGGCTGGTTGCCATGTGCATACTGGCCCATGCCGGCAATCTGCATTTCACGTATCTCATGAATAGTGCCGCCATAATAGCTGTCGTCAAAAGTTGGCGCCATTGTAAACACTGAATCAATCATCCTGCAAAACATTTCTTTTCCACCCATCAAATCAATCAATCCCTGCACATCATGAAAAACACTCCAGCTATAATGCCAGCTGTTACCTTCGGTAAATGCATCGCCCCATTTAACCGGGTTGAACGGTGATTGAAATTTACCATCTTCATTTTTTCCACGCATGAGTTTTGTCTCGGGGTCGAAAAGGTTTTTATAATTCATGCAGCGCTTTGCAAAAATTTCAATTTCTTCTTTGGGTTTGTTCAATGCTTTTGCCAGTTGATAAATGGCGAAGTCGTCGTAAGCATACTCCAATGTACGGGCAGCATTCTCATTTATCTTAACATCGTACGGCACATAACCCAGGCGGTTGTAATACTCAACACCCTTCCTGCCCACAGCTGTCATAGGCCCTTCGTTATTGGCGCCGTGTAACAAAGCCTCGTACAGGGTTTCAATATCATAACCACGCAGACCTTTTATATATGCTTCACTTACAACCGATGCAGAATTATTGCCGATCATAATATCAGCATAACCGGGACTGCTCCATTCGGGCAGCCAGCCGCCTTCCTTATAATCGTTGATGAGGCCTTCCTGCATTTCTTTATTGATGGAAGGATATAATAGATTTAGCAACGGATAAAGTGCCCGGAATGTATCCCAGAAGCCAGTACCGCCATACATGTAACCCGGTAAAATTTTTCCATTGTAAGGGCTGTAGTGTACAATCTGATTTTTGGAATCTATTTCATATAATTTATTGGGGAACATTACTGTTCGGTACATGCAGGAATAAAACGTACGCAGTTGTTCATCGCTGCCACCTTCAACCTGCACTGCATTTAATACTTTTTCCCATTTTGCTTTTGTGGAGGATTTAGTTTTTTCAAAACTGTCGTTACCCAGTTCCTTTAAATTCTGTTCGGCCTGTTCAAAACTGATGAAGGAAGAGGCAACCCTGCATTGTACTTTCTCACCCTTACGGGTTTTAAAAGCTATTACAGCGAATGCATGAGAGTTGTTTATTTCCAAAGAATCAATCAAAGCACCAGTTTCACTTACAGTTTTATGTATATCGAATTGCTTATCGAAATACATAACAAAATAGTTTTTAAAGTTGATGAGCTTACCACGCCTGTACCGGGTGCTGTAACCGATTATTTTATTTTCTTCAGGAATAATTTTTATATAAGAGCCTTTATCAAAAGCATCAATTATAAACGATGAAGTATCTGAATGAGGAAAAGTTACCTGAAAAGATGCGGCACGTTCAGTTGCGGTTAACTCCGTAGTGATATCAGCATCTGCTAAATAAACTTTATAATAATGCGGTCTTGCTTCTTCCGATTTATGTGAGAACCAACTGGCTCTGTCTGCTTCCTTCCATTTTAACCCTCCGGTTGAAGGCATGATAGAGAATACTCCGTAATCGTTCATCCACGGCGAAGGTTGATGGGTTTGTTTAAAACCAACAATTTTTTCGGCACCGTACTGATATTGCCAGCCATCGCCGTTCTTATTGGTTTGGGGTGTCCAGTAATTCATGCCCCAGGGAGTGCCAATAGCAGGGTAAGTATTGCCATTAGAAAGTGAAGGTTTCGAATCGGTGCCCATTAAGGTATTCACCAGGTCTGCCTTTGCCACTTGCTGTGCCTGTAACAGGAAACCGGAAACAATAAAAGTCAACAGTAAGTTCAGTTTCTTTGTCATACCGGTTTTATTATCCTGTTTATAATTTATCAAAAACTTCCTTTGCAAATATTTCCAGCGAAGGATCCCTGGCGCCCATTAAAAGTAAGACAGAATTTCCGGAAAGATGTGGCCTCACTTTCTCAACAAACTTATTTCTATCTTCAAGAAAGAAAGCCTTTTTACCCAATGCTTTAATATCATTGATCAGATCATTGGCACTAATATCTTTTACAGCTGTGCCTCCTGCATAAAATATTTCACTCATCCAAATTTCATCCTGGGGCCGTAACACGGCAGCAATTTCTTTTACAAAATCGTTACGCAAAAATCTTGTTGGCCCGTAACCATGCGGTTGAAACCAGGCTACCACTTTATCAGCAACCGGCTGACAGGCAGCAATAGCCGAAGCACATTTGACCGGGTTGTGAGCATAATCATCAATAACCCAAACACCGTTTTTATTACCCAATACCTGGTTGCGGCGGTAAATGCCTTCATAATCTTTCAAGGCACCTGCACAGGTTTCAAGGTCAACTCCAATTTGATTGGCAACGGCTACGGATGCCAAAGCATTTTCCATATTGTGTTTGCCGATGGAATTAATTATGAATGCTGAATTATGAATTATGAATGAAATGCAAAAACCATTTTGTGTAAAGTCATTTGCTACATAGCCGGCTTCTGAATTTTTATCAACAGCAAAATCGGTCTTTATATTTTGCGAAAGTTGTTTTGCCAATACATTGGATTGATTGACGATAAATTTTTTGCTGTTGTTTTTAAATATGCCGAAGATGCTCATCAGTTCGTCAATCTCCTGGTGATCTTTATCTATGTTCAGCAACAAACCAATTTCGGGTTCGTATTGAACAATGCTGCCATCACTTTCGTCGGCTTCAATAACCAGCCATTCGCCTGATCCAACTTTCGCATTACCGATCTTTCCTTCTTTAATTATCCTTGTCAGTCCTGCTCCGCTGATAATGCTTGGCTGCATACCGGCAGTCTCCAGTATTTCAAATAACATGGCACTGGTAGTGCTTTTGCCCGATGTACCGCCAACTGCAATTGTTTTTTTACTCTTTGCAATCAGTGCAAGCACTTCACTTCTTTTTAAAATGGGGATATTCAACTGCTTTGCTTTCTGTACTTCTAAAACGGTATCTTCAATGGCAGTGGAAACAACAACGAGTTCTGTTTCATTTGTTATGCCATCTCCATTCTGCAAAAAACATTTAATTCCTTCTGCTTCTAATTTTTCTTTTGTTTCATTATACTCCCCTTCCTTAAAATAACGATCGCTGCCGCTAACATTTTTACCAACGCCAGCCAGGTATTGTGCAATGGCACTCATGCCAACACCGGCAACGCCAATAAAAAAAACATTTTTAAAATCGTTGATCTCTTTTATCATACTGCACTTAATTTTTTATCCGGATGTAAAGTTCTGTAAGCAATTATTGCGGCAGTTGCCATTAACACCGAAGCCAGTAAAAATGGAGCGCCAGGTAAATGAAGCGGTGCTTCACTATGAGTAAAATAAAAGAACAGGTTATTCATCAGCAGCGGGCCAATGATAGCCGCCAGGCTCATCAGACTGGTAATGGTTCCCTGTAACTCTCCCTGCACATTGGCTGGCACATGCCCCGCCATAACAGATTGCAACGCCGGCTGTGCAATTCCTCCCAAACAATAAGGAATTAAAAACACAAACATCATCCAGCTTTGGGTAGCAATACCGAATAAAAGCATACCTATTGCATAAAGAGACAGACCGATATACAGTGTTTTCTCATTTCCAAGTTTTGGGTTGATAACTCTTGTCAACCCTCCTTGTACGCCGGCAACCAATACACCCACAACCGCCAGCGAAATACCAACCATTTTTTCATCCCAGCTAAACCGGTACATGGTAAAATAACTCCAGTTACTCATGATGGCATGTGCGGCTACATAAACCAGAAAGATTGCGAATGCAAGGCCTGTTATTGCAGGATATTTTCTTAAATGCAGCAATGCGCCAACGGGATTTGCACGCTTCCATTCAAAAGCACGGCGATTTTCTTTGCTGAGCGATTCAGGTAATACGAAATATCCGTATATCCAGTTTACCAAAGCAAGAATTGCGGCAGCATAAAATGGAATGCGGGGGCCAAGTCCGCCCAACAAGCCACCTATCATGGGACCAATGATAAACCCGAGGCCGAATGCGGCGCCAATCATCCCAAAATTCTTTGCCCGGTTTTCGGGTGTACTCACATCGGCAATATAGGCAGCACCTGTTGTCATGCTGGCACCGCTGATACCGGCAATGATTCTTCCTACAAACAGCCAGCCATAAGTAGGTGCCAAAGCTAGGAAGAGATAATCAATACCAAAACAAAATAAAGAGAAAAGTAAAACAGGACGACGGCCATATTTATCGCTGAGGTTACCGATTATTGGTGCAAAGAAAAACTGTACAATGGCATATGAAAACATCAACAGGCTTCCATAGGTTGATGCTGTACTGATATCAACGCCCTTTAATTCGGAAATTAAAGTTGGCATCACCGGAATAATAATTCCAAAGCCGATTACATCAATTAACAGCGTTATAAAAATAAACCCGACTGCAGCATTTCGGTTTGATGCCATAAATTAAATTCTTTCTTTAACTTTTTCTGTGTGCTAATGTAAAGGTAAATATTAAGTCTGCCGCATAAAAAAAGAGCTCATTGCTGAGCTCTTTATAGAAAGTTAGTTTTTTAAAATTACCATCTTCCACCACCGCCACCGCGGTTGTTACCGTATCCACCGCGACTTCCGCCGCCGTTGCTTGATCTTTCTTCTCTTGGCTTGGCAACAGAAACAGACATAGCACGTCCTTCTACTTCTTTGTTGTTAAGACCCAACATAGCGTCTTTTCCTTCATCTTCCGAAGGCATTTCAACAAATCCAAAACCACGTGATCTTCCGGTTTCTCTGTCGGTAATAACTTTAGCCGAAGAAACTTCGCCAAAAGTTGAAAATAATTCGCTTAACTCAGCATCGCTGGTGTTAAAGCTCAAATTTGAAACATAAATGTTCATAAAACTTAAAAATTGATTTAAAATAATAAAATACCTGTGCAATAATGTCCAGAAGCAAACTAAAAAGGCGAGTAAACTGTTACGGCGGGAAAACTTTGTAAAAATTGAATCTATCCTGTACTGTGTGCTAACAGCAATAATGTACAGTGCAAAGAAAGACTAATAAAGTGAGAGCAACTAATAAATCTTGTATCGGCTTTTACAGCGTAAAGCCTTCATTACAGGATAATCTGTTTCACATGATTTTCCATTACCTGTAATGAAGGAATACCATTAAACTCAGGCTTCTTTTTTGCCAATACCCAGAACCATTCCTATAACTGCTCCTGAGATAGCAAACATTACCGTTGTGGCAGCCACATCGGCTGCCATAGCTGTTTTACTGATAGCTGTTGTTGTGGCATACATAATACAGTCGAAACTAACTGTCATGAGCAGCCCGACGATGCCTCCGCAAACAAGCCCCCCTGCCAAAGTATTAACATTGCTTTTTATCAATATATAAGCAAACAATAATCCCATGGCAAGATTACCAATTACCAGATACAGAAAATCTGGTTCGGCCCTGTTAACAATACCTGTGGCACCTGGGTTGTTGTTCATGAAGTCCATTAGTAATATTCCAAAAATCAACCAACCTAGAAGAAAAGTAGTTACGGCTCCGGCAATGCCGCCCATGAGCAATTTTTTAATGTCCATAAGTTTAGTTTTTGGTGAAAAGTTAAAGAACGGAAACCAAAATAATACTTAGTTCATAAAAATGCAAGCAAGAACAGTTATTCATTTCCACAGCATATGTATCCAGTGTTAACAAGTGTAAAGTTCAGCAGAAGTATAAACCCGAAGAAAAGGTTATTTTTTTGAGAATGATTTATCAATCTGTTTGCCAAAATAGTACCCGCCAATTGAACCAAGCACCGCACCGCCTATTAACCACAATATCCAAAACTGGCTTGTACCGGCAGCAAAATAACCGATTCCCATCCCAATTAAAGCAAAGAAAACAATACCTACAGTTACAGCACTTTTATTTTTCTTAGACTTTACTGCATTGGCTGGTGGACGGTAATCGTGATGATTTTTTCTTGTTTTAGATTTAGGCATATTTTTTATTTTGAATGTACGAAATTTTCAGCTTATATCTGAAATTGGGGGCTAATTTAATTTCACTTCAGCCTGTCCAGTTCTTTCAGGTACTCGTACTGGAGATCTTCGTGCATTAGAGCAATGGCTTTTGCTATTTTTTTTAATTGCTGCTGATACATATTTTTTATAACAGTATTGCTTTCATAAACGATACCGGATGTGTTAAGCGTAAAACAGAAAAACAATAAGAACTTAACTTCTGTTTCGGCAGAACCTGTGTAACGAATAAATTTATTCAGCAAGCGCAGAATCTTGCGCAAGCTCTTTTTTACAAAGTAAAGGCTTGATGTATTTATTTCGCTGAACTGTTGTAAAATTTCCGCTTTTACACTTTCAATATAAGATTCTTCATCATTTGCTTCAAACAACAGGTAAGTAAGCAGTTCTTTGTTTTCCTTTTTAAATTTTGCCAGCCTTGTACATAAATCTACTAACTGATCATGCTTTGTATTTGTCAATTCTAATTTGAGCTCGTGGATTGATGCTGCTTTCATGCAGCTAAAATAACAGATTTAAAGGTTGGGAGATTACGTAAATAAAAAAACCTTCATGACTGAAGGTTTTTCATAGTTCTACTCATGCTTGAGTATGATTGGTTTTCAAGAGATTGAACAATTAAACGGGGGTTATTTCAATCAAAGTGTAAAGTTGCGTAATTTTAAAATAAACTAATGTAGAGTTGATTTAGCTTTCAGGTAGAATTTAAGCTACAAAACAGATTGGCTCAGGGTATCACTCATGTTGGTTATGACAGCGTTTTCAATACTTTCCCGATTACCTGGCCATTGTAATAAACTTCCATACTGTAATTGCCAGCCAGTAACTTATTTGTTTTCAGAGAAAACAGAAGGCGTTTTGCTTCACCCCTGGTATATTTAAAATTGAATTTGTAAGAATAAACTTTTTTCCCGTCAGGGGTATTAAAGGTTCCTGAATCCCAGCCTGAGCTTTGCAAAACACGGCCGTCGGGCTGCATCACCACAACTACAATTTCGGCGTTAGTCAGTTGGCTGTTATAATTCATTACCGTAAAAGAGCCTGTAAATTTATCAGCTTTATCCGCTTGTGCTGTTTCAGATTCGCTGTCATTATTAATATTCAATGCCCTTAATTTTAGATCGGCAGCAGTAAAAACAGCGTACACAGGATCGGGATTTGTTTTTTCGGCTTTTTGATTGGATGCAGGAGGCCGTTTTACATTTTCTGGTCCGCCAAGTTGTGTTAATACATCAGCCAGTTTTTTATTTTCTTTTTCTACTTCCTGATTTTTGTCTTTAAAATCCTGTACTTTATTTTGCAGCTCTCCAATTTTTTCTTTGGCAACTTTAAAATCAGTATTTGTTTTTCTTCCCCGTAAAATAATGGCAATTTCATTCCTTAACCTGTAAAATTCAGATAGTTTATAATCCAGTTCAGTTCGTAAAGAATCGGTATTTGCTAATGTTGAATCGAGTTGAAGGTCAAGGTCGTTAAGCGTAGCAGTATATACTTTTTGTAAAGAGTCCCTTACTTTGTTGGCGATGCTTTCAGCATCAGTTTTTTCAGCTTTCTGCACTGTTTGTGCTTCATCATTTTTATTATAGATACGGAACCCCCATGTCCATAATAAACCAAAAGACACTAAAACCAGCATTAAAGAAACCAACAGTAATAATAGTGATCTGGTATCTCTCATCGCCTTTCGGTATATTTCATTACAAATTGTTTGTGAAGAAAACAGTCAATATTATTTTGCAGTCGTCTGGTTTACGTAAGCTGTAATCCAGCCTACTGCCCCGTTTTTTACAAGATAAAAATTCTTACGTTCATTAACGCTTTCAAACTGCCGCATTATTTTTAACATTAAACCTGTGCCCGCCATCAGGGCCCGTTGATCAAATACTTTATTTACTGTTTTTACAGTTCTGGCTATTGATTCAACATCCAGTGTATTATCGGTTAATGTTTTTACAATATAATAATCGGATAAAGTTGAATAATCAGCAAGAATTTTATCACTGAACTTTAAAACTTCATCATAGCTCACCGGCACAACAGCATTTTCATTTAATTCGGGATACATTAATGTAGCAAGCGCCCAGGCAATGCCCCCGCTGAATGCAACATTATCGCTTAGCGAATACGAGCCGCTTTGATTTACTGAATAGATAATTTCTGTATTCTCGGCTCCGGTTAACACCCTGCCCAGGTTTTTATCGTAAGTATCCAGGCTGTTATCGCCATTTGCTCTTTTTTCAGTTGCATTAGCAGTACTTTTTGTCCCCCAGCTTAACTGAAAAAGTTTAAAATCATTTGTGTTACCATTGGGAAAATAACCACCCTTGGTATTTCCGCTTCCAATATCAATTAAAAATGTATTGTACCGCCGGGCATCTGGTACAATGCCCAGGTGCGATAGCCGGGCTTCTTCCACCACATCAATCACCGTAACTTTTCTGTCGGCTTCGTTATAATTAAATTTAAAGGCACTGATGAGCTGTTCAATCCAGTTTTTCTTATTTTCTTTTTCGGCCTGAATATTAACACCGCTGCTCACTGCTGTAAAGATGCGGCTTACCGGTATCTTATAATCTTTAGAAGCAATTTCGTATAGTTTATTCAACGCTGCCAAGGTGGCCTGGTATGTAGGTTGTGTAAAAGAAATGAAATCTGTATTTATCGAAGTGTCTTTTAATACATTGTACTCCGAATTCTCTTTAGAATCCTCATCAATTTCCAGCACACTCATTTTAACTCCTTTTGAGCCTACTTCGATACCTGAATAAATGGAAGATTTTTTAAATTTGGGAACGTAATTATTTTGTGCCGAAAGTTGCAGAGAAAACAGTAAAACTACGGTAAGGGAATATTTTATTAAGGGCTTTATGTACATTATCATCTAAGTTTTATTAAAATTACAGAAATATAATATTAGCCTGTATCACAGCGTAGGTATTGTGTAAAAAATGTGATTAAACGGGTGGTTTTCATTCAGTTTTGCAGAAGATTTAAAAAAAAAGATGTTTTTTAAAGCTAACAACCCTCTTTTTGATAAAATAACCGGATAAAAACTTGCATGAAATTGAATTCTTTTTTATTTTGTCATCACTAAAATTACCCTCTCTTAAGAACGCAAACGAATTTTTAGACCTGTTACCCTCAGAAACAGTTTTATAGGTAATTATTTTTTAACTAAAATTCTGCGTTATGACACATTTTTATTCAAAAACCGTTAAAGATACCTTTACTGCAATTGGTATTATTGCAGGCTACTATGCTTTAATGGCAGCTATTGTTTTACTGGCCTGGTAGACAGCTATTTATTGACGGACAAAATAAATCCATTTATTGCAGCGTACGCTTGCAATAAATGGATTTTACGTTTTAAACTAAGACATTATCAGAATAATATCAGTTTTTCCATTACATCTCCTCCCCTGATATCATCAATTATATCCAGCCCGTCAATAATTTTTCCAAAACAGGTATGTACCCCATCAAGATGTTTGGTGTTGGTACGTGCATGGCAAATGAAAAATTGTGAGCCACCGGTATTTAATCCACGGTGTGCCATTGACATGACGCCACGGTCATGATATTGTTTTGTTCCATTCAGTTCGCAATTGATGGTATAGCCCGGACCACCTGCGCCGGTGCCATCAGGACAACCGCCTTGTATCATAAAATCTGGTATCACCCTGTGAAATGCAAGTCCATTGTAATAACCCTGGCTGATGAGTTTTTTAAAGTTTGCAACAGCAATGGGTGCATCATCATCATATAATTCAAATTTCATCACACCTTTGTTAGTGTGTATTTCTCCCTGTGTAAGTTTTACGTCGGTCATACTTATTTTTTATTAGTTATTGATCTTATTGTACAATTGAAAAAATTGCTGTCCTACCGTTTTATAATTATATTTTTTTGCAGCAACCCCTGCGATTTCATTTTTGACAAAGGTATCTTTTTGTAAAACAAATTCTTTTAGTTTTTGTGCCAATGCCTGTGGGTTTTCTCCGGGAGAAAAAATACCGTTAACATTTTCCTCAACCAGTTCGTGAAAAACTTCCAGATTGCTTACAATTACCGGAATGCCGCAGGCATTAGCTTCAATAATTACACAACCAAAGGTTTCGAACCGTGAATATAAAACCAAGGCATCCGATTGTCTGACAGCCTCTGCCAGTTCTGTTTGGTCAACTTCTCCCTTAATGAAAACATGATTCTGCAACGCATAATTATCAATCAGTTTATGTATTTGAGGATTATCTGTACCATATAAATACATTTCAAATTGCAACTCAGCTTTTAGTAAATGCGTTGCTTCTAAAATCGCTTCAGTATTTTTTTGGTAGTTCATATTGGAGATATGAATGAACCGGGTTTTTGCTGCAACAGGTTTTTGCTCTGGAAAAAATATATCCGTATCAATAACATTTGGAATAACCTGATATTTAATTGCAGGAAAGTGATGTTGAACAGCCTGTCCTAAATATTCTGATACAACAGTTAACATAGAAGCCTGTTGCAAAACTTTTTTTAATAAACTCTTATACACAAAAGGGAATGACTGAAACTGCAGATCGGCATTGGGTAAATAACCTGTCCAGTGCTCCGAAACTATAAAAGGAATGTTCCATTTGTGTTTTATCCAGAGCGCAGTTATGCCTGCTTTCATGGCAATATGAACATGAACAATATCGGGTTTTCCTGTAACCTTTATATACTCTTTTACTGCCCATTTAGAAAGCTTATTAAATTTACGTTGCGATAAAAATTTATCAAGTAGCTTAATACCTGTTGCAACATGATTATAATAAATTATCTGCTCAGTTAAATTACCCTTCTCCTGTATATCTGATGCCACTTCATCAGAAGCAAGACGCCCATCTTTTTTTACATAGATGACATGCACTTTACAATATAATGCCACAGCCCTGGCATGACGCTGAATAAAGTCACCGTCAAATTTATCCAGGTTGTCAGGATACCAACTTGTTAACCAAAGTATATGTTTCAAAAAAATTATTTAGCAAGAATCATCATCGAATATCCACCCCATTTTTTTACGCTCCAGTCTTTATTGATGGCAAACGAAAAGTTACGGAGCATTTTTTTTACCCATCGTATAAATGAACCGGGAGCATCAATATCAACAACTGGCTTGGTATACACCCAATCTACAATTTCATAGCCCGTGTCTTTCAATGCCCATTCAACCATTTCTTTTGAATAATAATGAATATGTCCAACCGACTGCCGCTGCTGCAATAAAACATGCGGCTTCATAACAGTTCTGGCCGAAAGATCCAATGGAATATGAAACACAAAATATTTACTCTTTGTTTTTAGTTTGCGTAAAAAGCCGTAATAATCATCAATGTGTTCAACTACATCAATCACCAGCATTAACCCTGCTGCATTAATATCTTTTGCCAGCAGGTCTTCATTATGATACGATATTTTATCTGATGCATTTTTTTGCGCAAGCTCAATCGCCTGTGGCGAAATATCATAGCCTGCTAATGTTTTTATAGCACTGTTTCGCCGGGCCAGTTCTGCAAGGTTAGCCCCGGCACCGCAACCCACTTCAATTATATCCGTTTCGGTAATATTATTTTTTTGCAGCAGCTGATGAATAATATCTACTTTCCATATTGCATCAGCAACATCCCAATCAGGATTGTTCTTAAAATAAGCGCCGTTAATATAAATATCGTTGCTGCTAACTTTCATGTTTATTTTTAAAGGCGGCGGTTAAACCGTTTCTTAATTTCTGCACATCAGTAAATTTAAAGATAAAAAAATCCGGCAGGGCAGTTTTAAATTCTTTTTTGAAAACAGCGATGATATAAATCTGGTAAACCAGGTATCCGATACTGCTTATTAAAGCGGCAGCATTGATACCGTACCGTGGAATAAAAATCATATCGGCTATCACAATTATCAACAAAGCATATATCGATCCCCATATATTAACCTTTATCCTGTCTCTTCCGGCAAAATATGCGGTAAAAGTAAATATGCCTGAGAGCGCTAATATACCCGGTATCAGCAATAAAAAAGGTTGATACATATCTGTAAAGCTTTCACCAAAAACAAAAGGGAAAAGCCATTTACCGGTAACAGCCAAAACAAGACAGGCCAGTAAATAGAAAAAGAATATGGTGCGGCTGAGTAAAGTAAGCAGTTGATTAATATCTTCTTTTTTACCGCCGGCAGTAATGGGTAACACTGCCCCCGCCAGTATTGTAGGTAAAATAAAAAATAAATGTGCCAGTTTTGAAACCTGTATATAATTACCCAGTTGCTCTGTTGTACAATATTTTTCTACAAAGAAATAATCGATGCGGTATAACAAAAAATAAATAAGATTGCCTGCAAATGCCAAAGCACAATATCTGAACAATAGCCTGAATTCGGCCATAGATAAGAAACGCTGTACGCCGGTTTTAATATATTTTAACTTTGCCGCAATTGCTATACAAATACCCTGTACTAAAAACGAGCCGAAGTAGATATAAAAATAATTTTCATCGGTTATGGAAGGAATGATTGACCTGCCATTGTATGGAATTAATGCAATCAGCAAAATGGTACAGATAATATTAATACAGTTAGGAACTATAAAATTCTGTTGTGCATAAAAAAAACCTGAGCAATAGGTTGTTAACAGGTTACCAAAAATGAAGCAAAAAGAAGATACAATCAACAATGTATCAGAAATGCCTTGGTATGCATCTGCAAAAAAAAGATAAACCGTTAAAAATGTTATAAGGCCAATCAGCAGCGACCAAGCTAATGAAAAATTATACAGCTTTGAAACCGGTATTTCGTTCCGGGCGGCAAAATAAATTATGCCCGATTCTAAACTCAGACTTGTAAACAACAGTACCAATGCATACACACTGCTGATATAATAAATAACACCGCTTACCGAAGCCTGAAAGTGCCGTGCAATAAGCAGGTTAATAATAAAAGCTGTTGCATAATACAGGCCACGCCATAACATACTTTGCAATAATGTTCTGCCTGCCTGCATATGTATTTTTAAAA
>JBATAS010000104.1:0-5031 GCA_049661965.1 Ferruginibacter sp.
AGGCAGAACTGATGAAAATTTTGGAAATAAAATAAAACGAACCGAATGAAATGTATTTATAACATAAAATGGGTTGCAGTTTTTGCATTTGCTGTTTTCTTTATTGCCTGTAATAGTGGCAATGAAAAAGCAACAGTGATGTACACCTGTCCCATGCCGCAGGATTCTGTTTTCAGCGACAAGCCCGGTAAGTGTCCCAAATGCGGTATGGATCTGGTGCTGATGGAAAACCATTCGATGCATTCCGGCCATGACATGTCCGACAGCAGTATGGTAATAACCAAAGGATATACTTGCCCTATGCACCCACAGGTGCAAAGCGATACAGCCGGAACCTGCCCCATTTGTGGAATGCAACTGGAAAAAGTAAAATCACCCAATGAACCCAAAGCAGTTTCGCTGAATACTTTACTAAAGCCTTCCAACCAGCAGGTGATTGCCAATGTGCCAATGGTACACATGATGGCAAGGGAAGAAGATATAGAAATGGAATCATACGGCTTTATCACATACGACACAAGACAGACAGGAATTATCTCTTCCAATTTTTCCGGCAGGATAGAAAAACTGTATGTGAAATACCGGTATCAGAAGATCAGCAAAGGGCAACGCATCATGGACATCTATAGTCCTGAATTATTGACTGCACAGGAAAACCTCCTGTTTCTTTTGAAAAATGACCCGGAGAACATGATGCTCATCAATGCATCCAAACAAAAATTGTATTTGCTCGGCATGGGCAACCAGCAAGTAAGCAATGTGATAAAAACCGGTAAACCATCTTACAAAGTTTCTGTATTCAGCAATTACAGCGGTCATATTCACGAAAGCAACAGTACCGGCATGGGCATCAACCAACCCGAAGCCATGCAGCAGTTGGCGGTTACTACCGAAGAATTATCAGTTAAAGAGGGCATGTATGTACAGAAAGGGCAAAACATTTTTGCCGTGTATAATCCCAACAGGGCATGGGCATTGCTGAACATTTTTACCGGGCAGGCAGCAATGGTTAAAGTTGGTAATAAGGTACGTATCACTCCTGAAACAAATCCGGCTGACGATTTCAGGGCCTCAATCAGCTACATAGAACCTGTTTACAGAGCCGGTAGTAAAACGATTACTGCAAGAGTTTATTTCGATAATTCAACCTACAGGATTCCCATAGGCAGCCAGGTAAAAGCGACCATTTTTGCCGGTGACCGATCCGCCAACTGGCTGCCGGAAGAAGCGGTTTTATCATTGGGTTTGGAGAAAGTGGTTTTCGTAAGAACAGGTGAAGCATTTATGGCAAGAAAAATAGAAACAGGCATTACCAATAAACATCTGGTGCAGGTGTTGAGCGGTCTGGAAAAAACAGAAGCCGTTGCTGCCAATGCACAATACCTGGTAGACAGTGAAAGTTTCATTAAAACAAATTAAATGACTATGAAAAAATATTTGATAATTATCGCTTCACTTTTATTAGTCTTTGCTTCTTGTAAAAGCAAGAAAACAACTGCGGTCAATAAGGATGAATATTACACCTGTAGTATGCACCCGCAGATCATGGAAGATAAGCCAGGCAATTGCCCCATCTGTCATATGGAATTGATAGTTGTAAAAAGAACCAATACCGCAGCAGATGAAATATTGCTCAATGATGAACAAATTCGTTTGGGTAATATTCAAACAGACACGATCCGTAATGGGATGATTGGAGATAAAATGATTCTTACTGCTACACTGAATACAGATGAATCAAAAGTAAACAGCATCAATGCCCGTATCATGGGGCGCATAGACAGGTTGTATTTTAAAAACATGGGTGATTATGTTTCAAAAGGTGTACACCTGTATGACTTGTACAGTGAGGAATTGAATAATGCAAAGCAGGAATACATTGTAGCAGTTGAAAAACAACAATCGCTTGATAATTCCATCATAGATTTTAACAGGCTGGTTCAAAGTGCCAAAACAAAATTGCTGTTGTGGGGTATGAGTGATGCACAGGTGAATGAATTGACAAAAACAAAAAAAGCTTCTCCGCTAACTTCCTTTTACAGCAACGAGTCAGGATATATAACTGAACTGCCGGTGATGGAAGGACAGTATGTATCGGAAGGAAGCATCATAGTGAAGTTAGCCGACCTATCTTCATTGTGGGCAGAAGCACAGGTATATACATCACAACTGTCAGCCATAGACCTGAAAGGAACAGCCATTGTTCAGTTTCCGGATATACCCGGCAAAGAATGGAAAGGGAAAATAGAATTTGCCAATCCGGAAATTGTTTCAGACAGCAGGCTGAACCTGGTCCGTGTTTCCATACCTAATCCGGGAGGATTGCTTAAACCCGGAATGCCGGCTTATGTCAGCATTAAAAGTAAAGAACTGAATACACTTACACTTCCATCAGATGCAGTACTGCGTGACGGTAAAATGAATATTGTATGGGTACAGTCCGGCAAAAACAGTTATAAGATGAAAATGGTACAAACTGGTTTGGAAAGCGGCGACAGGCTGGAAATAAAATCAGGGTTACAAAATGGCGATGTGGTGGTTACGAGAGGCGCATATTTATTAAACAGCGAATTTGTATTTAAGAAAGGCGGTAATACAATGGCAGGAATGGAAGGCATGGATATGAGTTCACATTAAGAAAGAAAAATGAAATATTTACCCAAATCAAAATGGAAAAAAGCAGGATTGATATTGCTGCTGATATTTGTTTTGATTCAATTCTATCCAAGACCGGAAAAAAATATTTCATCTGCACAAAGCAGTAATTCGATTGAACAACTATATCCCATACAGGATTCCATATTACAGGTTTTAAAAGCAGCATGTTATGATTGCCACAGCAACAATACAAACTACCCCTGGTATAGTACCATACAGCCTGTTGCATGGTTTCTGAACAGGCATATAGTGGAAGGTAAGGAAGAATTGAATTTTGATGAGTTTGGGAATTATTCAAAAAGGAGACAACAAAGCAAGCTCAAATCCATTGCCAGCCAGGTGAATGACGGAGAAATGCCTTTGACTTCTTATAAACTGCTGCATAAAAAGGCAAGACTGTCTGGCAAAGAACGCAGTATGATAACAAAATGGTTCATGGAAAAATATGATGCCAGTAGAAATTGAATTGACACAACATGGAGAAACAAAATAAAACGACAAATTGGTTTGTCATTACCGGTGGGCCCAGCACTGGGAAAACAACTGTCATAAACCTGCTAACGGAAAGAGGTTATAAAACCACTATTGAACATGCAAGGCATTATATAGACACAATGAAAGAGGAAGGGAGAACTGTTGAAGAGATCAGGGCAAATAAAAGAAAATTTCAGTTAGGGGTATTAGATATGCAGATTGAACAGGAGGCCGAATTGTCGCCTTCAGAGACTGTTTTTCTTGACCGGGCTATCCCCGATGCAATGGCTTATTACCGTTTTTTGAATCTCGAATATGATAAAATATTACTTGGTGCAATGAAGGCAGTATCCTATAAAAAAATATTTATTCTTGACAGGCTGCCTTTTGTAAATGATTATGCAAGAACAGAAGATGAACAGGCACAAAAACTAATTCACCAGTTAATTATAGAAGTATATCAGTCATTAGAATTTCCAGTTGTTTTTGTACCGGTAATCAGCCCCGATGAAAGAGTGGAATTTATATTAAAGAACCTGTAAAATAAATTATCATGGATCATAACAAACACGAACATCATCAACAGCAGGAAATGGATCACGGTAATATG
This sequence comes from Ferruginibacter sp., assembly GCA_049661965.1. Lineage (GTDB taxonomy): Bacteria > Bacteroidota > Bacteroidia > Chitinophagales > Chitinophagaceae > Ferruginibacter. The sequence goes on from JBATAS010000104.1 coordinate 3,743, forward strand.
GATCACAGTAAAATGCAGCACGATCACGGCAGCATACCGATGGGTATGGCAGGCCACGACCATCACAAAATGATGATAGAGGATTTTAAAAAGCGGTTTTGGGTAAGCCTTATTCTTACTATACCCGTATTGACATTATCACCGATGATACAAGGTTTTTTTGGGTATAGCTTATCAGTGCCAGGAAATCCCTATGTATTATTGGCTCTTTCATCTATAATCTATTTCTGGGGCGGCTGGCCTTTCCTGAAAGGATTTACTGATGAAATCAAACAGAAAGGTCCGGGCATGATGACCCTGATTGCAATGGCTATTTCTGTCGCCTATTTTTACAGTACAGCAACTGTTTTCGGATTAAAAGGAATGGATTTTTTCTGGGAACTGGCCACATTGATTGTAATTATGCTCTTAGGCCATTGGCTTGAAATGAAATCCGTATTAGGGGCATCCAAAGCCCTGCAATTATTAGTTAGCATGATGCCTGCCGAAGCACACCGGGTAAAGTCAGATGGACAGGTGGAAGATATAAAGCTGGAAGCATTAAAGAAGGAAGACATTATACTGATCAAGCCTGGAGAAAAAGTACCTGCTGATGGAATTATTGTAGAAGGTAGCAGTTACTTAAACGAATCTATGCTCACAGGAGAATCAAAACCAGTAAAGAAAGAGAAAGAAAATAAAGTGATTGGAGGCTCTATAAATGGTAACGGCTCTTTGAAGATAAAAGTGGAACATACAGGGAAAGACAGTTACCTGAACAAAGTGATTAAGCTGGTAGAAGAAGCACAGAAAGCAAAATCCAAAATGCAGAACTTCAGCGACAGGGCTGCCAAATGGCTTACTTATATTGCTTTATCGGTAGGTTTTGGAACATTGGCTGTTTGGCTGATAGCAGGATATCCATTTGTATTTGCATTAGAGCGTATGGTCACGGTAATGGTAATTGCCTGTCCCCATGCGTTGGGTTTGGCCATTCCCCTGGTGGTAGCCATTTCAACAGCAGTATCAGCACAAAACGGTTTATTAATTCGTAACAGAACGGCTTTTGAAGAATCAAGAAAAATTACAGCACTCCTGTTTGACAAGACAGGAACATTAACAACCGGCGTTTTTGGTGTAACCAGATTTGAGTCAGTTAATACTGAATTTACAAAAGATGAAATATTGAGATTGGCGAGTGCTTTGGAACAAACATCAGAGCATCCAATTGCTGTCGGTATAATCAATAAAGTAAAAGAACACAACGTTGCCATTCCCAAAGCTGAAAAATTTAATGCCATTACAGGCAA
>JBATAS010000105.1:0-5425 GCA_049661965.1 Ferruginibacter sp.
TAAACAAAGCTGGCACGAACTGATAAAAAAAGTTGAAGATACAGGGGCACATGGTTTGGAACTCAATTTTGGATGTCCTCATGGCATGACGGAAAGAGGAATGGGCGCTGCCGTAGGGCAGGACCCTGAAATTGCAAAGATGGTGGTAGAGTGGGTGATGGAAGCAGCAACAATTCCTGTAATCACAAAACTTACTCCCAACGTGCATTCTGTTGTGCCAACCGGTAAAGCAGTTGTTGAGGCAGGAACGAATGCGCTCTCATTAATAAATACCATTCAATCTGTAACAGGAATTGACCTGGATACATTTGTTCCCAATCCATACGTTGCCGGTAAATCTGTTTTTGGCGGCTACTGTGGCCCGGCTGTTAAACCAATTGCATTAAAATTTTTAACAACCATTGCACAGGATGCAACAACTTCAAAAGTTCCTGTCTCTGGAATCGGTGGAGTAAGCACCTGGAAAGATGCAGTAGAATTTATGTTATTGGGTGCAAGCAATGTGCAGGTTTGTACCGCTGCAATGAATCATGGTTTTAGAATTGTAGAAGATATGTGTGAAGGCATGAATAACTGGATGGATGAAAAAGGATTTAAAACATTGGATGATTTTATTGGTAAGTCGGTTGAAAAAATTACGCATTGGGAAGATTTGGATATTAACTATCATCATATCGCTAAAATAAACCAGGATAAATGCATTCACTGCGGCCTTTGTTATATCGCCTGCGAAGATGCATCACATCAATCTATAAATTTAGAATATGGTAAACCCTATAATAATTATACCATTAAAGAAGATGAATGTGTTGGCTGTAATTTATGTCAGCTTGTTTGTCCTGTAACTGACTGTATTACAATGGAAGAACACCGGGTTGCTCCTGAATATCTTAACTGGATTGAATTTCAGAAAAAAGGATTACCACTGAATGATCACTAATGTGCATTAAAATGTGCTAAACAGGTGCAAAACATCAACTGATAAAACTTGCAATCACAATTTTCTAAAAGTATTTTTATTGTCTAATTGAAAGGGGATAAGCCCAGTAGGATTAACTCCATTCATGCAGAAGCATCGGGTTTGTAAGAATACAAGTAAGCAATTATGAAGTAAACGACAGACTTGATGCTTTTTTTTATGCCCTGAACTTTATACAACCCCTGCCAGTTCTAAACTTCTTTTACTTATTTTTTTATATTCTACTGTTTCAATAATTGCATCCGGACAAAGTATTAAAGAAATCCCTTCCTGCTTCCACCAATCGGCAACAAATAATTTTTCAGCATGAATGACTGCAATAAGCCAGCTGTGTTTGAATTCATTGTGCCACTCTTCAATCCATTCAAAATTGTCTTTGTCAATTTTGCTGATATCATCGGTGCTGATAAACACTTTTAAATAATAATCATTGCTGAGTTCTGTATCAGTCTGATGGTAAATCTTTTTATACTCGTATTTGTAATTGTATCCAAGTGCAGATATATCACTTAACACCGCAGAGGCAGTAGGGAAAGCTCCTGCACCCTTTCCTTTAAAAAAATGCTCATCAGCAAAAGTGCTTTCTGTAGTCAGCGCATTAAATTCATTACGCACATGGTACAGGTCATCTGTTTCAGTAACGAATTGTGGTAACACAAAAGCTGCCAGTTTCCCAGACTCCAGTTTTTTTGCATTAGCTACAAGTCTGATACTGTATTTTTTTTCTTTGGACACAGTTGCATCCTTTAAAGAAATATTTTCAATGCCATTGAAAATAAAATCCTTTGGTTTTGCAATTACGCCAAACGAATGTGCCAGTAAAATGCTGAGTTTATTGGCAGCATCAAAACCGCCAATATCCAGTTTGGGATTGCTTTCGGCAAAACCCAGTTGCTGGGCTAAAGTTAAAGCTGCTTTGAATTCGAGCTGCTCTTCAAATATTTTTGTAAGGATGAAATTAGTAGAGCCGTTGATGATACCCCGGATTGATTTCAACAGATCATTATCGTAATACTCTTCCAGGTTACGTACAATGGGCATGCTGGCACAACAGGCTGCTTCATACAGGAAAGCTGTTTTATTTTCCTGTTGTAATTGCAACAATTCTTCAAAATGTTCTGTAATCATTTTCTTATTCGCACTTACAACAGACTTGCCATTTTGTAATGCGGTTTTCACAATTTCAAATGCAGCATCGGCATCGTCAATCAGCTCTACCACTACATTAATGCTTTTGTCATTAAGGATAACAGCAGCATCTGTTGAGAAATTATCTGCAGCAATACTTCTTTTCTTATTGGCATTTTTTATGACGATCTTCTTTATTGATGCCTGTAAGGTGGGTGTGGTATGCAGTACATCGTACAAGCCTTTGCCTACTACACCAAAACCGAAGAGTCCTATGTTTAATTTTTTGTTTGACATTTTTATTTAGCCCCCTCTATCTCCCCCGAAGGGGGAGGAAATAGCGAAGATTGTTTATAAGATTGTTCAATAAAGTTTAAAAGCACAAGAGTGCGACGCCACCGAAGTTTGGCTATGCACTAATGCTTGGCTCAAAAAATTTCTTTTCACTTTCTAGTTTTGCAAAAGCCTGCTCCAGGTCGGCAATCAAATCTTTCACTTCTTCAAGACCAACACTCAGCCTGATTAAACTATCTGCAACGCCTGCGCCTCTGCGTTTTTCGGCGGGAATGCTTTTGTGCGTCATTTGTGCAGGATGGCAAAGCAGACTTTTTACACCGCCTAAACTTTCGGCAAGTTTAAAATAGTTGGTAGATGTAACGAAGGCTGTAGCGGCTTCTTCGGTATCGTTCTTTAAAGTAAACGAAACGATGCCTCCAAATCCCTTGCTCTGTTTTTTTGCGATATCATGATTGAGATGCGTTTTTAATCCGGGATAGTAAACCTTATCAATAACGGGGTGTGTTTCTAAAAATTCCGCAACAGCCTGTGCATTGCGGCAATGCTGCTGCACACGCAGGTGCAGGGTTTCTATGCCACGTATCACCAGCCAGCTATCGAACGGTGCAAGTATGGCACCACTTGCATTCTGAATGAATTTTATTTTTTCGCCCAGTTCTTTTTCTTTGGCAACAACAAGTCCGGCAATCAGATCACTATGCCCGCCTAAATATTTTGTAGCACTGTGAATTACAAGATCAGCTCCCAACGTGAGAGGTTGTTGTAAGGCGGGTGATGCAAAAGTATTATCCACGCAAAGTAAACAGGAATTGGATTTTGCGATTTTTGCGATGGCTTCAATATCGCTCACTTTTAAAGTTGGGTTGGTTGGTGTTTCCAGCCAGATGAGTTTTGTTCTGGGCGTAATGGCATTGAAAACATTTTCTGCATTGGTTGTATCAACATAGGTTACGTTGATACCAAACTTTTCGTAAATATGGGTAAAGAGACGGAAAGCTCCCCCGTAGATATCATCCACCGCTAAAATTTCATCGCCTGCTTTTAAAAGTTTTACCACGGCATCAATGGCGGCAAGGCCGCTACCGAAAGCAATACCAACAGTACCTTTTTCTAACCGGGCAATAATATCTTCTAATGTACCTCTTGTTGGATTATTACTGCGGGCATAATCGTAACCCTTGTTTACGCCGGGTGCATCCTGCACATAGGTACTGGTTTGGTAAATAGGAACACTGATTGCTCCTGTTAATGGATCTACTGGAATGCTGTGGATCAGTTCTGTTGCGTTGCTCATCTTTGATGTTTTTTAGTTTGATGAATGATTGTTATACAGGTTCTGTACAATCACTTAGCAAGTGAGCAACCTTATCGGAGGAGAGATTTAATTCTGTTGTTCTCGACTGCGCTCGAACATGCGAAAGTTTCTTCGACTTCGCTCAGAATTAAAAAAGCTCATCCGACAAATCAGATGAGCTTTTAATATTTTGACAGTATTTTTTAAGCTTTGAATCTGACTTATCTGTCCAGTCATTGACTGGGTGGAATTGGCACCTTTTCCCGATAAAATCGGGATAGGTTGTCAAGGTTTCATCGGGCCATTACCCTCTACCTTTCTTGATAAGTGATATTAAAGAACTGGTACAAATATACAGGTGTAGATTTCAAACCACCAAAAAAAAATTTGAAAAATATTTTCTGTAAAATGTGAAACCCTTTGCAGTAAAAGCTTTTAGCCTAAAAAATTATTTTATATTTTTCTTCATCCAGTCGCCTTGCGAAGAGGCCGAGTGTTCAAAATTCACCTGCCCGGCAATTTTTTCCTGACCTTTTAGGATGGATTTTGTTACCATACTGTGCTCAATTACTTCATCTTCTTTCATGCCCATTATTTTCATTAAGGGTATCAGTTTATCGCTGCCAAAATGTTTAAATAAGGGTTCATCCATAGCGCTATAAACAATAATTTTTTCAACAGTCCAGTCTTTAATGAGTTCCAGTTCTTTGGTATGCAGCGGATAATGCTCAGTAAATACAGGTGTTTTGGTTTGTAGCAAGTGAGCGTTTAGATAACGGGCAATGATAACCCGGCTTTCATCAATACCCTGACTGCCAAAAAAGACTTTAAATTTTTCTACGGTTTCATCAAACCAACAAATGAATATAGTGTCAGGTTCAGTCTTAGCTAATGCAGCGCAGGCACTCATTTTGGCTGTGCTGTTTACATAAGCCCTGTCAGTAAAAACATGATTGTCATCATCAGCATCTTTCTTTCCAAATAAATTAAATAACATAGGTAAAATTGAAAGGCAAATTTACTGAACAATAAGCCTTGCAACAAATCAATATTCATTTTGTTTGTATCTTTAACGCAAGTAAGTACACATGGCGAAAGAAAAAAAGACCTCTGCGGAAGAGACTATTCAAAAAGATTTTATTGAAGTATTTGGAGCAAGGGAACACAACCTGAAAGATGTTGATATTAAAATTCCCAAGAACAAACTGGTTGTTTTTACCGGGGTGAGTGGCAGTGGCAAATCGTCATTGGCCTTTGATACTATTTACAACGAAGGCCAACGCCGTTACATGGAGAGTTTCAGTGCTTATGCCCGGCAGTTTGTTGGCGATATGGAGCGGCCCGATGTAGATAAGATCACCGGTTTATCGCCTGTAATTTCCATCGAACAAAAAACAACGAACAAAAATCCACGGAGTACAGTTGGTACCGTTACCGAAATTTATGATTTTCTGCGATTGTTGTATGCAAGGGTAGGAGAGGCTTACAGCTACAACACGGGAAGGAAGATGGTGAAGTTTAGCGAAGAAGAAATAGTGATGAATATCTTTGAAAAGTACGAAGGGAAAAAAATATCGCTTTTAGCACCATTAGTGAGAGGAAGAAAAGGACACTACCGGGAATTGTTTGAAGACATCCGCAAAAAAGGCTATTTAAAAGTAAGGGTTGATGGAGAAGTGATGGACTTAAAACCAAGGATGCAGATTGACCGTTACAAAATTCATGAT
>JBATAS010000106.1:0-6997 GCA_049661965.1 Ferruginibacter sp.
ATTGGAAGTTTTAACTGGGCGTAATAAGGGCATTGATTTGCCAAACCGCATAAACTACATTTTGGATTTTTCGATAAACAAATTCCATTAATTCCTTGTTGACCATAAGTGACGAATATTATGTCAATATACCGAATTGGTTTCCCTGTTGCCTCTGCAAACTTTAATCCTTGTAAAACTGTTTTCAATAATTGTCTTTCATCTTCTATTAGATTGAGTCGCTTGAAAATCCTTGTTAGGACTCTATCTGGTTTTAATACGGGTAAACCAATGTCAGTCAGGAAATGATAAACTGTTATACCACCCAAAAAAGCAAAGCGATATTCTAACTCCTCTTTTAATAACATTAAATTCTCGAAAGAAGTTGCTGGGTTAAACTTACTAATGTAATTATGAAAAGAACCATACTGGCTAATTATACTCTTAAACGTTTTTGCATTTTTTACGATAGCCCCAATTTTTAATTTGTTTTTAATCATCTTTTTATCAGCAAGCATACTTTCAATTTGCTCCTTACCAAAAAGTGAGATTGTTTTGTAATCAGGAAGATGGCTATTTATGATATCTAATTTGTTAGTGACAGTCTCTGCTTTAAACCCGGAATAGAAAACAATAAGTTTAAGGATTTGAAAATACTCATCATCTGTCTTTTGATTAAAACTCAGATTTTGATATTTTGAATATTCGTCAGTAAAAGATTGATCGGATAATCCCGAATATTTTTTTAAAGATTCTTCTACCAATGAGAATATGTCAAAGTAATTTGTCTGCATTAAAAGTTTACTTATCAAGGTAACGAAATACGTGCTGTAGTGACAATTACTCCTTATTTCTTATATACACCAACTTAATCCCCGCCTTATCCGTCTCTCTCTTGTCAATCTCAAATTGCGGAATTGATTTGATCAACGGCGTTAATTTTTGAAAACCATAGTTCCTTGGATCAAAATTTGGTTGCTTCTTCAGCACCAGGTTTCCTACATCTCCCAGAAAAGCCCAACCATTTTCATCAGCCAGGTCATTAATGGTGGCGGCAATCAGTTTAAGTGTTTCCCTGTTCACCTTATCAACAGATGCTTTTTGTGTAGGCTTGGCTTTTTTAGTCCTGGTAGCAGCAGTACGCTCATCTTCAATCACCGGGATGATTTCCATGTAAATGAATTTATCGCAGGCAACAATAAAGGGGTTGGGCGTTTTCTTTTGGCCAATGCCAAACACTTTCATACCGGCTTCTCTTAATCTTAATGCCAGTCTTGTAAAATCACTGTCGCTGCTCACAATGCAAAAACCATCCACTTTGCCAGAGTATAAAATATCCATGGCGTCAATAATTAAAGCGCTGTCGCTGCTGTTTTTACCGCTGGTATAACTGTATTGCTGAATAGGAGTGATGGCATTTTCCAGCAGCACGTTCTTCCAGCCACTTACGGTTGGTTTGGTCCAGTCGCCGTAAATACGGCGGAATGTAGGTGTGCCGTATTTGGCAATCTCTTCCATCATGCCCCGTACATTACTGTAGGGTACATTGTCTGCATCTATTAAAACCGCCAGGCGGGTATCTTGTATTTCCATATTGTAATTGTTGTACACAAGATAAACCATTTTTTCTCATTGCCGGTAGCTGTATTCCGGGTAAAATACCATTCACACAACACAATGTACAATCCATACCTAAATTTAACCATTTGGTTAAAAATGATTTTGCCGGTTAAGTATTCTGCTTTAGGTTTGCATAAATTAACCAAATGGTTAAATAATTGAATGAATAAAAAAGATACAAATACCGAACAGTTGATCCTGCAGGCAGCAAGGAAAGTTTTTATTGCAAAAGGACTGGCAGGAGCCAGGATGCAGGATATTGCTGACCAGGCCGGTGTCAATAAGGCATTGCTGCATTATTACTTTACATCAAAAAACAAATTATTCGATATAATATTCGAGCAGGAAGTTGGTAGTTTGTTCGGTAACCTGGTGGCCATTATTGCATCCGATTTACAATTGTTTGAAAAAATAGAAAAGATTGTTGCACTTGATATAGAAAGGCTTACCCAATTTCCGGGCTTACCTATTTTTATATTAAATGAAATGAGCCGGAACCCCGAAGTTATCTTAAAGCGACTTAAAAAAATTGATGTGGGTAACCTGATGGCTGGATTTCAGAAACAGATCAACAGCGAAATAAAAAAGGGAACTATTAAAAAGATAACGGCCGAACAGTTATTCATCAATATACAGGCTTTATCAATTTTCCCTTTTATAGCACGTCCTATGATAAGGGGACTGTTACAACTGGACGAAAAAGCTTATTTCGCTATGATTGAAAAAAGAAAAACAGAAGTGGCACAGTTTATCATCAGTGCCATTAAAGTTTAAATAAATAAATTATGAAAAATAAAAGCTTCATTATTTTTTGTTTGCTGTTTGCAGGCAACCAACTAAAAGCCCAGGATAAACAGGGACTTACCCTGGAGCAGTGTTATAACTTTGCAGCAACCAACTCGCCGCTGGCTCAAAAAAAAGTATTAACCATTACCGCAGGCAAGATGGCTGAAAAAAATCAAAACCTGAAATGGCTGCCGGAAATTAACCTGAACGGGCAGGCCACTTACCAATCGGAGGTAACATCCTTTCCTGTAAAGCTGCCGGGTGTTAATGTAGAAGAATTGAGCAAGGATCAGTATAAAGGAACGCTGGAGATCGTTCAACCCATTTATGATGGCGGTATCATCAGCAATCAAAAAAAACTGCAAAATATTTCAACCAATATCGAAAGCCAGAAAGTAGAAGTTGATTTGTATCAGCTTAAATCAAAAGTGAATAGCTATTTCTTTACTGCTTTATTGATGGAAGATAATATTCAGTTGATGAAGATTGTACAGGAAGACCTGAACAATAACATTAAAAAAGTAACAGCGCAAGCTGCAAACGGTATCGCCACCAATAGCAATGTGGATGTGTTGAAAGCTGAGCAGTTAAAAGCGTCGCAGAAAATAATTGAATTTACAGCCGTTAAAAAGGGAGCTGTTGAAATGCTGGAAATACTTACGGGTACTGCAATAGCTGAAAACACATATTTTGTAAAACCGGCAAATGAAGTTGCCGCTGCAGAGCCAGTTAACCTTCGACCCGAATTAAAATTATTTGATTTTCAAAAGCAACAGTTTCAGCAGCAAAGCAAACTCATCAATGCCAGGGCAAATCCAAAATTTTCTTTTTTCACTAATGGGGGATATGGAAGACCTGGATTAAATCAACTCAAGAATGAATTTCAGTGGTATTATATTGGCGGTGTAAAACTTACTGTTCCGCTTACGGCACAATTTACCAAACATCGGGAAAAAAATGTGATGAAAATTCAGGAGCAAATCGTTGATAAACAAAAAGAAAATTTCTTAACAAGCAATAAACAGTTGCTGGCACAGCAGAAGAACGAAGTGGAAAAATACAGGCAACTCGTTGAAACAGATGCAGAGATCGTTCAACTGCGTAAAAAAATAAAAGAGAACGCTTCTTTCAAACTATCCAACGGTATTATCACATCAACGGATTATATAACAGAACTGAATGCAGAGAACCAGGCTATGTTGAATCAGAAGCTTCATGAAATTCAATGGCTGCAAGCCCAATACAATTATCAACTTCTTAACGGAAAATAAAATACTTCAAATAATAAAACATGAAATCAACATTTAAAAAAATCATACTGCCATTTACCCTTTTGGTATTTGTTGCCTGTAATAATGATAATGGTAAATACGATGCCACTGGTACTTTTGAATCGGATGAGGTTATTGTTTCAGCAGAAGCTACAGGTAAAATCCTGCAACTGAATGTTGAAGAAGGGATGAACCTTTCAAAAGATTCTGTTGTTGGAAAGATTGATCCAACGGCTATTGAATTGCAGAAGGAACAGGCATCGTCTTCTGTTGAAGCGTTGCAGCAAAAAACAAATGATGCATCGCCGCAGATAAATATCCTGCAATCGCAATTACAGTTACAAAATAAACAGATTGCAGTTTATAACGAGCAATTGAAAGTGTTGGAAAAAGAACAACAGCGGTTTAAGAAATTAGTTGAAGCAGATGCCGTGCCTGCAAAGCAACTCGACGACATCGCCGGTCAGGTAAATGTTTTAAGGGAACAGATCGCTGCTGCCAAAACACAGTTAACTGTTTTGCAAAGTCAGATAAATGCACAGCGGCAGGTTGTTGCTATTCAAAACCGCGGCATACTGAGTGAGAAAGATCCGATGCAGAAAAAAGTGGCGCAGTTGCAGGATCAGTTAAATAAAACAACCATTACCAATCCGGTTAGTGGAACTGTGCTTACTAAATATGCCGATGCCGGAGAATTTACTGCGGCAGGAAAAGCGTTGTACAAAATTGCAGATTTAAGTGTGATGAAACTGCGGGCTTACATAACCGGCAACCAACTGGCGCTGGCAAAATTAAATCAGCCCGTAAAAGTATTGGTAGACGATGGCAAAGGTGGATTTAAGGAAATGAAAGGCAGCATCAGCTGGATATCGGACAAAGCTGAGTTTACGCCAAAAACAATACAGACAAAAGACGAACGTGCAAACCTGGTATACGCCATTAAAGTGAATGTGGTTAACGATGGCTATTTAAAGATAGGTATGTACGGCGAATTGCAGTTTTAATAATTTATGATGAACGCTGTTACAGTAAATAACATAGTAAAAACATACGGCACTAAAAAAGAGATCGTAAAAGCACTCGACGATATTTCTTTTGAAGTGCAGCAGGGAGAGCTGTTTGGAATTATTGGTCCGGATGGAGCCGGTAAGACTTCTTTGTTCAGGATACTGACGACTTTGTTACTGGCCGAGGGCGGCACAGCAACTGTTGACGGTTTTGATGTGGTAAAAGATTTTAAACAGATCCGCAACCGGGTTGGTTATATGCCCGGCAAGTTTTCTTTGTACCAGGATTTAACTGTGGAAGAAAATCTTGAATTCTTCGCCACCATCTTTAATACCAGCATCGAAGAAAATTATGAACTGGTAAAAGATATCTATGTACAGATAGAACCTTTTAAAAAACGCAGAGCCGGAAAATTGTCTGGCGGCATGAAACAGAAGCTGGCACTCTGTTGTGCACTCATTCACAAACCGTCGGTTTTGTTTTTAGATGAACCAACTACCGGCGTGGATGCAGTTTCCCGTAAAGAGTTTTGGGATATGCTGAAGAATTTAAAAAAACAAGGCATTACGATTTTAGTGTCGACACCATACATGGATGAAGCCGCCATGTGCGACCGGGTTGCCTTGATGCAGCTGGGAAAAATAATGAGTATCAATTCTCCAGACAAAATTGTCAGGGAATTTAAGAAAAGCATCTGGGCTGTGCGATCTGATGAAATGTATCGTCTGCTCACAGATCTTAAAAAATACAGTAACACAGAAAGCTGTAACAGCTTCGGAGAATTTCATCACCTCGTTTTAATTGATGAAACCCAGGGAGAAGCTCCTGTATTGAACTATCTAAAAGAACATCAGCATAAAAATATAATTATTAAACCAACAGAACCAAATATTGAAGACAGGTTCATGCAATTGATGAACACAAATTAAAATGAACAAAGAGATCGTTATAAAAGCAGATGACCTCACCAAAAAGTTTGGCGACTTTATCGCCACCAATGCCATTTCTTTTGAAGTGGAGAAGGGAGAAATATTTGGTTTCCTTGGCGCCAACGGCGCAGGTAAAACTACGGCCATGCGCATGCTTTGCGGTTTATCCATTCCCTCTTCAGGAAAAGCCACAGTAGCCGGTTTCGACGTATATAAAGAAACCGAGCACATTAAGCAGAATATCGGCTACATGAGCCAGAAATTTTCTTTGTATGAAGATTTAACTGTAAAAGAAAATATCCGTTTTTACGCAGGCATCTATGGAATGAGCAGACAAAAGATAAAAGAAAAGATGAACATCCTGTTGCAACAATTGCAATTAACTAATGAAGAAAACAGCCTGGTAAAATCCTTGCCATTGGGCTGGAAACAGAAACTTGCTTTTTCGGTTGCTGTTTTACACGAACCAAAAATTGTTTTCCTGGATGAACCCACTGGAGGTGTTGATCCGGTAACACGCCGTGAGTTCTGGAATTTAATTTATGAAGCGGCTGCAAAAGGTATTACCGTTTTTGTAACCACGCATTATATGGATGAAGCAGAATACTGCGATCGGGTTTCCATCATGGTGGATGGTATGATTGAAGCACTGGATACACCCACGAATTTAAAAACAACATTTAACGCAGCATCTATGGATGATGTGTTTTTAAAACTGGCAAGAGGAGCCAAACGAACAGCAGATTAAAACATGAAGCAGTTTATCATTTTCGTTAAAAAAGAATTCTATCACATTTTTCGTGACCGGAAATCGCTGCTTATCATTTTTATGATGCCCATTGTGCAGATCATCTTATTTGGATTTGCCTTAACCAATGAAATTAAAAATAGCAATATCGCCGTACTGGACAATTCAATGGATGAATCTACAACAGCCATTATCCAGCGCCTGAATGCAAGCAGGTATTTTAAAGTGTATAAAAATTTAAATGCACAGGCAGATATTCAAACTGCGTTCAAATCGGGGAAAGTCAGGATGGTAGTGGTTTTTCAGCCGGGCTTCAGGGAATCGTTATTGCATACCAACAAAGCTCAGGTACAATTGATAGCCGATGCTTCAGATCCCAACACGGCAACAACCATCACACAATATGCGTCCAGCATTATTAATGATTATCAGCAGGAACTATTTGGTCAGTTCGAAATGCCCTACCAGATAAAGCCAGAAATACGCATGTTATATAACCCCCAACTGAAAGGCACTTATAATTTTGTGCCGGGTGTAATGGCCATGATATTGATTTTAATTGCTGCCATGATGACTTCCGTTGCTATCGTTCGGGAAAAAGAGATCAATACCATGGAAGTAATACTGGTATCACCCTTAAAGCCACTGTTGTTTAT
>JBATAS010000107.1:0-14211 GCA_049661965.1 Ferruginibacter sp.
GAAGAAGATACGGTTGTACCCAGGGCCGAACTGCCTGCATTGATACGTGGTGTAAAAGCGCTTGGCAAGCAATACAATTTTGATGTGGTATGTTATGGTCATGCTGGTGATGGTAATCTGCACATACGTATTAGAAAACCGGGCAGTATTTACAGTTTGAATAACCCTGATGTGATACCGGCTTTAAAAGCGTTGTTCGAACTGGTGAAATCTCTGGGCGGCACCATCAGCGGAGAGCATGGTATCGGACTTATTCAAAAGGAATACATGGATATTGTTTTTGAGGAATCCATTCTGCAGATAATGAAAGGGATAAAAAAAGTATTTGATCCCAATAATATTTTAAACAGCGGAAAAATATTTGACATTGTCTGATACAGTCATTGGTTTATGTTAATAAAATTTTAAAAAGAGAAAAATAGAAAGCAGGTTAAACTTCTGTGGAATCATTTGATCTATATTGCTTACGCAAAAACTGATAAGTACCATGAAAAAATTGATTATTGTTTTAGTATTGTTGAGCGGCACATTTATTTCTAAAGCTCAGAATGAAAGCGAGGGTGACGAAGAAAGAAAAACTGGTTTTAAAAAAGAAAATTTATTCACCGGCGGTGGTGCTATTGTTTCGGTAGGTAGTTATTCTACCCTTTTAGGAGCAAGCCCTGTTTTTGGATATAGCATTAATAAATGGCTTGATGCAGGTATTTCTTTTAATTACAATTATGCATCCGCCCGATACATATATTTTAACGGATTTAATTATGTTGTGAGTGATAATAAGGTACGCCAGAATGTTTTAGGCCCCGGTATTTTTGCAAGGGCTTATCCACTAAAGTTTTTATTTATAAATGTTCAGGCTGAGCATAATTTTACTACAGAAAAGCAAATAAGCCCTAATCAACCAACTATAAAAACTAAGTACGATGCTACCAGTTTACTTGTTGGTGTTGGTTACGCAAGCGGTAGGCAGGGCACTGGCGAGTTTTATTATTATATATCCATAATGGCGGATGTTGTAGGAAATGTAAATTCACCTTATGTTGGTATATCGGAAAGTGGTAAAGCTGTTATTACTCCAATCTTTAAAGCAGGTATTCAGGTTCCATTATTTCAGGGAAAGAAGTACAGGTAGTTTTATAAATAGGGCAACAAGTCCAATGCTTTTTCAAGCACCACCAGCTTGTCTTCAATCTTATCATACAAAAACCCTTGATCTTCCATTGTTTTTGCGAAAGCAAAAAGCTGATTGTAAAACCCTGCTGTATTCAGTATAAATATTTTTTTGTCATGAATGCTTAACTGATTCCAGGTAAGCATTTCAAAAAATTCGTCCATAGTGCCATACCCTCCGGGCAGTATAATAGCGGCATCGCATCTTTCATACAGCATTTTCTTGCGGGTGTGCATATTTTCAACAATAATCAGCTCGGTTATACCCTCATGATGATGTTCCCTGTCTTTTAAAATTTCAGGAATGATACCGATTACTTTTCCACCTTTTTCCAGAACCGCATTTGATACAGCGCCCATGATCCCTTTATTGCCACCACCATACACCAGATTTATTTTCCGGGATGCCAGTAAATGCCCCAATGCTTTTGCCTGCTCTTCAAATAAAGGGTTATTACCACTTTTAGAGCCGCAAAACACAGCCAGTGAATTTATCTGCATAAAATTTTATTAATTATTTACCCGCAAAGACACGATATTTTTCTTTACTTTCAGGATTATTTTTAAGTAAACAATTAATATGTCAGCAACTCTGTTATTCTCATTTGTGATTGGCTATTTTATTTTATTATTGATAGTAGCCTATTTTACTTCAAAAAACTCCAACAACGATTCGTTCTTTATCGGCAACCGAAAAAGTAACTGGATGCTGGTTGCCTTTGGTATGATAGGCACTTCGCTGAGCGGCGTAACCTTTGTAAGTGTGCCGGGTACGGTAGGCGATTTTAGTGGCGATGTATTTAAAGGCTTTGGTTATTTCCAGGTTGTAATTGGCTATTTTCTTGGGTATTTTGTAATCGCCTATGTATTGCTGCCATTATATTACCGGCTTAACCTTACATCAATTTATAATTACCTGGAGGAACGATTTGGTTTTTTTTCGTACAAAACCGGCTCGTTGTTTTTTATCCTGTCGAGAACAATAGGAGCTACAGCACGCCTTTACCTGGTTATAAATGTATTGCAGATATTTATTCTGGACCGGATGGGGATTTCGTTTACAACAACTACTTTGATCATTTTGATTATGATACTGCTGTACACTTTTGAAGGAGGCGTAAAAACAATAGTGTATACAGATACTTTGCAAACGCTGTTAATGCTCACCGGTCTTATTGTTTGCATTATTTATATTCTCTCCAACCTTAATCTCAACATTAGTTCTGCATTGGATACATTGAGTGTAAAGGAGTATACTAATATTTTTAATACCGACATAGGCAGTAAGGGATTTTTTCTTAAACAAATTATTGGAGGAGCATTTATTGCAATAGCCATGACGGGGCTCGACCAGGAGATGATGCAAAAAAATATCAGTGTAAAAAACCTGAAAGATTCTCAAAAGAATATGATGACATTCAGTACGGTTATTGTAATAGTGAACTTTTTGTTTCTGTTGCTCGGCGGAATATTATATTTATATATCCTGCAGCATGGCGGCGAATATGACGGAAAACAACTGTTGTATAATGGTAAGAATATAATCGGCGATGATTTATTTCCCACGGTGGCATTACAATTACTACCGCAGGCTGTAAGTATCATTTTTATTATTGGGTTAATCTCGGCTCTTTTCCCAAGTGCCGATGGGGCGCTGACAGCACTCACTTCATCGTTTTGTATTGACTTACTTGGATTGAAAAGAAGAAATGATTGGGATGAAAAGAAACAAAAAAGAATCCGTCTCACTGTTCACTTTACATTTGCGTTGATCTTCTTTATTTGCATACTTGTTTTTAAAGAGATAAATAATAAATCCATTATTTATGTCATTCTCGATCTGGCAGGATATACCTATGGTCCGCTGCTGGGATTGTTTGCATTTGGTATTCTTACAAAAAGACAAATTAAGGACGGCATTATTGTAACTGTTATTTGTATAGCAGCTCCGGTTTTAACCTATCTGATCAGAGAAAATTCAGCTACTCTGCTTTGGGGATACCAGATTGGTATTGAACTACTGATTGTAAACGGACTTATCACATTCTTAGGTTTGTGGTTCATCTCAAAACCAAAAGATCAAAAAATAAGTACTTCAGAAATAAAATTGTAGATTTACATAGTTAGTAAGTGCCATCTTTCACATATCATATATGTGCAGGATGGCATTATGGTTTTTATACCTGCAAAAAATAAACTGATATATGGAATTGATTAACCCCAAAGCGGAGAAATATGCAAAACTGAATACATCGGCTTTGGATGAGATTTTGGATGAAATTGAAAATTATACCAATACCAATCATCCGCATGCACAAATGCTAAGCGGACATGTGCAAGGGAAACTGCTGGAATTGTTTAGCTGTATGATTAAGCCGGCAAGGATTTTAGAAATAGGCACGTTCACTGGCTTTAGTGCATTATGCCTGGCAAAAGGCTTGCAGGATGGAGGCAAACTACATACACTTGAACTGAGAGAAGAAGATGCACAAACAGCTGCCGGATATTTTTTAAAAGCAGGTATGGATTATAAAATTGAGCTGCATGTTGGCGATGCTTTAAAAATTATACCATCACTAATAGAAACCTGGGATTTGGTTTTTATTGATGCTGATAAAGTGAATTATATTCCATATTACGAATTAACTTTGCCATCAGTAAAACAAGGCGGTTGGATACTGGCCGATAATGTGCTTTTTCATGGTGAGGTATTAGAAGAAAATATAAAAGGGAAAAATGCAAAAGCATTACTGGCCTTTAACGAGCATGTAAAAAATGATGACAGGGTTCAGCAAGCCATGCTTACCGTACGGGATGGATTGCTGTTAATTCAAAAAAAATAAAAATATGAATAAACTAATCATTGTTATTTTCTTTACGGTTGTTTCTTTTGCTGTATCGGCACAAAGAACATCAGTAGAAGAATATATTGAACAGTTTAGAGAAACGGCCATGAATGAGATGAAACGTTCGGGTGTTCCTGCATCTATTACACTGGCACAGGGAATTTTAGAATCGGAGAGTGGCAACAGCGAACTAGTAAAAAGATCGAATAATCATTTTGGTATTAAATGCAAAAGCAGTTGGTCAGGCGAAAGTGTTAAGCATGATGATGATGCCAGGGGAGAATGTTTCAGGGCCTATACCGATGCCAATGAAAGTTACCGTGACCACAGTGATTTCTTACGGGTTAACAAAAGATATTCGGCCTTGTTTAGTTTAGACCCGGCAGATTATGAAGGTTGGGCCAAAGGATTGAAAAAAGCAGGATATGCAACCAATCCGCGTTATCCCGATTTATTGATAAAGTATGTTGAGCAATATAACCTGCAGCAATACAGCCTGGCTGTTATCAATAAACTGCCTGCTATGGATATTGCTAAAAATATTGATGACAAAGAAAACATTGTACCTGTTGAGATAAAAAATGAAACACCGGTAGTTGATAATAACAATATGCAAGTTGAACCGGCTATGGTATCAGCCATCAATAAAACTAAATGTGTTTATGTTAAGAAAGGCACTTCATTATTAGTAGTTGCCAATAACAATAATATCAGCCTGAGTAAACTGATGGAATTTAATGACATGACCGAAGAAGGGATTATCAGTAAAGACCAGTATATTTTTCTGCATAAAAAACCAAAAACCGGCGAAAAGGAATTTTATATTGTAGAACGGGGAGAAACATTGCTGGAAGTAGCACAAAAGAACGGGATACAACTAAAATATCTTTTAGAGTACAATAATCTGAATAGCGCTGCTAAATTAAATGCTGATACTAAATTGTATTTACAACCAATTGTAAAAACAGCCGATAATACCGGCGAAGCAAAAAAGGGCAGAGTTCATCTGGTTTCTCCCAAAGAAGGATTGTATGCTATTGCCAAAAAATATAAAGTAACAGTACAACAGCTGAAAGAATGGAACAATCTTGAGTCGGATGATTTAAAGATTGGTCAGGAAATAATTGTAACAAAATAAATAAACACAGCCTGCAGGTACAGGAAAAATAATTGACAGATGATAATACAGGTATTAGATAAAAAATTTCAACCGTATATTAAAGCCGATGAAATACAGGTGCAGATTGCAAAACTGGCCAGCCAGATCAATACGGATTATGCAGATAAAAAACCTTTGTTCATTGCCATATTGAATGGCTCGTTCATGTTTGCTTCCGACCTGTTTAAAGAGCTGACAATTGAAGCTGAAATATGTTTTATTAAACTGGCTTCTTATAAAGGCACAAAATCAACCGGCAACGTAATTACTTCTATCGGCCTGGATGAGCCGTTGAATGGAAGGCATGTTATTATTGTTGAAGATATAGTAGATACCGGTAAAACATTAAATGAGTTTTTGCCGCAGCTGGTTAACCAGCAACCGGCCAGTTTAAAGATTGCTGCATTGCTGCATAAGCCTGAGGCATTGGTACATCCGCTTAGTATTGATTACCTTGGATTTAATGTGCCTAATAAATTTCTGTTGGGCTATGGGCTTGACTATGACGGGCTGGGCAGAAATTTAAAGGAAATTTATCAGTTAGTTGAGGGCTAAGCCAGGCAACGTAAAGAGATAAAAATATATCTTAGTTCAGGATATTTTGCTTTTGTAACAATAAGCTGCTATTGAAAAAATACTTTTTCTATATTGCCACATTGCTGTTAATGGCATTTACTGTAAATGCCCAGTATTATTTACGTGGCGAAATAAAAGATGAAAAAAATCAGCCACTGCAAAATGTAAAAATTCTCCTGCATTCAAATAATCATTATTATTTCAGCGGCTCTTATGGAGGTTTTGGAATAACCACCAATAACTTAACAGATTCCGTATCGCTTAGTTTGGAAGGCTATGAACTTAAGACAGTAAAAGTAAACTGCGAACAATGGCAATATCTTACGATGAAGATTCTCCCTTCAAATGTAAGCAGCAACCGGCCCAAACTTATTTCTGTTACAAAAAATCTGGAACATAGCAGCCGTCTTAAATGGTACATAAATGAAGAAACCTATTTTCAATTGGTAGAAAATGAATATGTAAATGCTTATAAATATCCCAATACCGGTTTTTCTTTAAATGTAAATAAGGCATCGTATAGTAATGTTCGGCGGTTTATTAACCGGAAGAGTATTGTACCGCCTGATGCAGTACGTACTGAGGAGATGATCAACTATTTTAACCTGCATTACCGTGAACCTAAGAACGGGGATCTGTTTCGTTTTGAATCTCAGCTTACATCCTGCCCATGGGATATGAATAAACAATTACTCCTGTTAAACATCAATGCCCGTAAACTTGATTTGAACATGGTACCACCCGGTAATTTTGTTTTTTTGATTGATGCATCTGGCAGTATGGATATGCCTAATAAGTTACCGTTATTGAAAGCGGCTTTTCAGATGTTTGTAAAAAACCTGAGGCCCATTGATACAGTTTCCATAGTTGCTTACGGTGGTACAGTAGGTGTATGGTTACAACCAACCGGAGGTGCTGAGAAAGAGAAAATTATTAAGTCAATTGAAGAACTGACTGCTACCGGAGATACACCCGGTGAAGCAGCGATAATGACGGCTTATGCCATTGCCCGGAGTGCATTTAATAAAAACGGCAGCAACCGGGTTATACTGGCAACAGATGGTGATTTTAATGTTGGCCTTACATCCGAAAAAGCATTGGAAGATTTGATTACCAAAGAGAGGCAAGGAGATATTTTCCTTACCTGTTTGGGCGTAGGGATGGGGAACTTTAAAGATTCGAAATTACAGACATTGGCAAATAAAGGTAATGGCAATTATGCATATCTTGATGACATTACTGAAGCTGAAAAAGTACTGGTAAAAGAACTTACCCAAACTTTTTATGCAGTAGCCGATGATGTGTTTATGAATGTGAAGTTTAATGCTGACCTGGTAAAAGAATACCGGCTGATTGGCTTTGATAACCGCAGAGATGCTGTAGCCGACAGTAGTATTGATCTTGAAGGCGGAGAGATAGGCAGCGGAAACACTGTACTGGCTATTTTTGAAATTGTACCGGCAAGCGACCGGCTTTTTAAACAGGAAGTACTGCCTAAAGATGTTATTGCCAGTATTGAAATGCGTTACAGCCTTTGCGATGATACGGCACATTTGTTAAAGACCACTGACTGCCTGGCTAATTTTACCGAATTTAAAAATATAGATAGAGATCTGCAGTTTGCAACAGCAGTTGCCATGTTTGGCTTAAAAATAAAACAGTCAAAATATATAAAGCCTGTTGACTGGATGGATATACAGCGTATAGCGACAGAATCTTACGACCCCAATAGTTTTCTGCAAACGGAATTTTTACAGCTGGTGGAAAAAGCAGAAGATATGTATGAGCCCAAAAAACGGAAAAAAAACAAGAAAGACTAAGAAAACATTTCTCTCACTTTATCGAAAAATGATTTATCGTTTTTGTCGGGCCTGGGTTGAAAATTATCTGATCCTTTTAGTTTTTCCAGTATTTCCTTTTCATCAGATGATACATGTTGCGGAGTCCACACATTAACCTGAATCAGTTGATCACCTTTTTCGTAACTGTTTACATTAGGAAAGCCTTTACCTTTTAGTCTGAAGATTTTACCACTTTGTGTACCCGGCGGAATTTTTATTTTAGCTCTGCCATCAATAGTTGGTACTTCTATCTGGGTTCCAAAAACAGCATCAGGTATAGAGATATGCAGATCAAAAGCAACATTCAAACCGTCGCGGTGTAATTGGGGGTGCGATTCTTCTTCAATGAGTACAATCAAATCACCGGCTGAGCCACCACGCTCTCCTGCATTACCTTTTCCACTAAGGCTTAGTTGCATACCTTCTTGAACACCGGCTGGTATATCAATAGTAACAGTCTCTTCACCATAAACTCTGCCCTCACCCTTACAGGCTGTACATTTATGAGTAACTGTACTCCCTTCGCCATTACAGGTGGGGCAAGTGGTTACTGTTTGCATCTGGCCTAAAAAAGTATTCTGCACCCTTCTTACCTGTCCGCTGCCGCCACAGGTGCCACAGTTCTGTACACTGTTCTTATCTTTTGCACCACTGCCACTACAGGTATTGCATAGCACATATTTTTTTACTTTGATCGTTTTCTTTGCACCCTTAGCAATCTCTTCGTAATTCAATTTTATTTTTACACGCAGGTTACTGCCCCTGGTGCCACGGCTTCTTCCTCCCGAACTTCTTCTGCCGCTGCTTCCTCCAAAAAAACTTCCAAAGGGACTATCATCACCAAAAATATCTCCAAACTGGCTGAAGATATCATCCATATTCATACCACCTCCGCTATATCCGCCTCCACCACCTCTACCTGGACTGAATGCCTGGTGGCCAAAACGATCATACTGTGCACGTTTATCGGTATCGCTTAAGATCTCATAAGCCTCTGCCGCTTCTTTAAACTTATCTTCGGCAGTTTTATCTCCGGGGTTTCTGTCCGGATGAAATTGCATGGCCACTTTACGGTATGCTTTTTTAATGTCATCCTGCGAAGCCGATTTAGCAACACCCAGTATCTCGTAAAAATCTTTTTTCATATTTTAATCCTTGAAAGGAATTTTTTAATTTAAACGCTTTCGCAATTCCTTATCCTTATTTTCCAACAACTACTTTTGCAAACCTGATAATTTTATCATTCAGATAGTATCCTTTTTCCACTACATCAACAACTTTACCTTTCATATCTTCAGTCGCTTCTATTTCAGTAATAGCTTCATGCTTCTCTACATCAAAATCGGTATTCACTGCATCCATGGCTTTTAGTCCCCGTGCCTGTAAAGTATTTTTTAGTTTATTAAATACCAGTTGGACGCCCTCTTTTTGGGCGGCTATGTCTTCACTATCTGCTAATTGTTTTTCGGCACGGTCACAGTCATCTAAAACTTCCAGCATTGATATAATAACATCTTTGCCGGCTGTTTGAATCAGCTCTAACCGCTCTTTTGCATTACGACGTTTAAAGTTATCAAACTCAGCAAACAGCCTCAGGTATTTATCTTTTTGTTCTTCTACTTCAGCCTGTAATTTCTGCATTACATCTTCAGCTTCAGGATTGCTTAAATGGGTGTTCCCTGGTATATCCGCATCGGCATTAATGTTCATTTCTTCGTTTTCCGTAGTTGTCGTTTCTTTTTCTTCCATATTCTGATTTTTAAAATTGGTTGCGAAGGTACAACAGTCAAACATTTTGCCAAGGCTTCATTTGCCGTCAAATTGGCAATAATGGATAAATATCTGGCTGTTAACAGCTAACTGTATGACACACGGACGCTATGCCAATAACCTCAATTTCTGGTTAAGGAGGATATTCTATCGGCATAATTGCATTTGATTGCGGTAACTATCGGCTAAGATGGTATTACCTTTGCGACATGAAAAGTCTTTTTTTAAATAAAAAAATAAGCCGCCGTGTAGAAAATGGCCATCCGTGGATATTTGGAAACGAGGTGAATACTGGCAAAGCACTGGATGCAGCGGCAAAGCCTGGCGAAATTGTGAATGTGTTTACGCATGATAAAAAATTTGTAGGCCGGGGATATGTAAATCCGCAGTCGCAGATAATGGTGCGCCTGCTTACAAGGGATATTAATGAAAATATTGACGAACAGTTTTTTGTGAACAGGATACAAAAAGCCTGGGACTACCGACAGAAAATTGGCTATACCGAAAACTGCCGCCTGATATTTGGCGAGGCTGATGATATACCGCAATTGATCATCGATAAATTCAACGATTATTTTGTGCTGCAAACATTGGCATTGGGTATTGATGTTTGGAAACCAGCCATTGTGAAAGCTATTGAACAGGTTTTTAAACCTAAAGGAATTTATGAAAGAAATGATGTGCCGGTAAGAGAACTGGAGGGGATAGAACAACAAAAAGGTTTTTTATCTGAACCGTTTGACACAAACATTATCATTACTGAAAACAACATAAAATTTAATGTAGATATTGCCAACGGACAAAAGACCGGTTTCTTTTTAGATCAGCAAGATAACCGTAGGGCTATACAGCATATTGTAAAAGATGCTGATGTACTGGGCGCATTTTGTTATACAGGCTCTTTTGAGATCAGCGCAGCGCATTATGGAGCCAAATCAGTTTTAGGCCTCGATATTTCGCAAAACGCCATTGACATGTGTAATAAAAATGCGGCATTGAACGGCTTGGAGAAAATTTGCAGATTTGACTGTGTAAATGCGTTTGATGTATTAAAAGAATGGAGCAAGGAAGGAAAACAGTGGGATGTTGTAATGCTTGATCCGCCTTCATTTACAAAGAGCAGGGCTACCATTAACAAAGCTGTAGCCGGTTATAAGGAAATAAATTTACGGGGCATGAAACTGGTAAAACCTGGCGGTTTTTTGGTTACTTCAAGTTGCACCAACCTGGTGCCACCCGAATTGTTTCTGGATATTATTCAAATGGCAGCAACCGATGCCAAACGAAAAATAAGGCAGGTGATATTTAATTCTCAATCGGCCGATCACCCGGTAATACGTGGACAGGAAAACACACACTATCTTAAATTTTTGATAGTGCAGGTAATGTAACAATAAGATGGAGTGATTATTTTACTACCTGAAATTTACCCGATTCAATAATTTTTCCTTGTTTATCTCTTAATTGGTAAACATAAATACCACGGTAAAATTCATCTAAAGGCAAATTAATTCTGGGAAGCATTTTATTAATCTCAATTATCTTCTTTCCCATGAAGTTATATATCTGAATAGAAAAAGTTTTATCATAACCATACAGGAAATCAAAATTAATTGATGTAGTGGCGGGAATTGGATAAGGTTTTACCAGCTTTGCAATAGGCTCCCCCTGTGCAGGGTTTTTAGTTTGAGCAAAAGATGTAAAAGTTATTCCAATAAGTAAAATTAGTATGTAAACTATTTTTTTCAACATAGTAAAAATAAGGAAATTGTTTTAATAAAGCAACACCCGGAAATTTTACTGACAGTAAAAAATATGGCAAATAATTGCAATTTAAAAACAGGTTTCCCGTAAATCATTATCTTAACGAAGCCAGTTTGGCATTTATTGCTTCAAAGTTAGGCATATTACCTGCAACTTCAAGTATTTCAGCGTATTGCATTAAGCCTTTTTTATCAATAATAAAAGCTGCTCTTTTACTTACTCCTCTCATATCCAGGATCCATTCATCATACAAACAACCATACAGGGCAGATATTTCTTTGTTAAAATCACTGAGCAAAGTAAAGTTATACTGCTGTTCTTCCTTATATTTTTTAAGCGTAAAAACAGAATCAACAGATATGCCGATAACTTCAGCATCCACATTGCTGTATCTGCCAATATCGTCTCTTACCATACATAGCTCTTTTGTACATACCCCCGTGAATGCCTGCGGATAAAATAACAGTAAAATGTTCTTTCCGGCAAAGCCTGATAAACTTACTTTGTTTTTATCCGAATCAAATAAATTAAACTCAGGTGCTTTTGATCCAATTTGTATCGCCATAGTATTTTTAATTTGCACAAAGATATATGTTGTGTAAAACTTGTTAACAGCAATTGCAGGCTTTTAGCTTAATTAGCATACTCATTCTTTAACCAAAACAATTTATTATGAACAAGTACATCACTGAGTTTATTGGAACCATGTTCCTGGTTTTAGTTGTTGGCGTTGCAGCTATTGGCGGCACTGCTGGTGCTATGGCACCTCTGGCAATAGGCAGCATATTAATGGTTATGATCTTTGCCGGGGGGCATATTTCAGGGGCTCATTACAACCCTGCTGTAACACTTGCAGTTTTGGTACGTGGTAAAATTAACATGGGTGATGCTGTGACATATTGGATTGCCCAGATTGGCGGGGCTTTGGCAGCATGGGCTATTGCTACATTTATTTTTGATGTAGAAGGGGCAGACAGCAGTGCTGTTAAATCGGTAGGGCAAGGCCTGGCAGCTGAGATATTGGGCACATTTGCCCTTGCTTATGTTGTTTTAAATACGGCTACCGCAAAAGGAACTAATGGCAATAGTTTTTATGGCCTTGCTATTGGTTTTACTGTAGTGGCTTGTGCATTTACATTTGGCGGCTTTTCGGGTGGTGCATTTAATCCCTCTGTGGCCATTGGTGCATGTTTAATGAAAGGTTTTGTTTGGGCCGATCTGTGGATTTACCTGGTGGGCTGTTTAGCGGGTGGAGCTCTTGCCGGATTTGTGTTTAATATGAATAACCCTGATGATAAATAAGCAATAGCAACACTTTATAATACTAAGAAACCCCTCTGAAAAGAGGGGTTTTTCTTGTTATCCAAACAATCCATAAAAACAAAAAGTCTTCAAATTGTTAGCACAGAAATTTTAGTGTTAAAATGAATAGTTGAATAAATAATAAAATGAAAAAAATCAATTTATCAATAATCTAAAGAGTTCTTAGTAAGGATAGTCAGGGATATCGGGGGTCTGGTAAGATTCGTAATTGGCTTATTTTGCAGATAGGGGGTACAAAATAAACAGTAGGTTCAGGCTGCAATCTTCCTTTTATCATAGAGTTGGCTTTAAGTTTTTCATGCATCAAGCATATAAACGGAAAGTTTTAAAAATTATTATCTGCACTTAAAGCAATTATTTACAGTTACTTATCATTTTATAATATAAAAAGTCCTCAGAACATCATCTGAGGACTTTTTTATTGTGCTTGTCTATTAAATCTTATTAATTCTTTTGTGCTGCTCCTTTAGTTTTCGAAACTGCACTTGTCTTTACCGGTAAGTCGTTAGTTTTGTTTTTAGCTTCATTTTCAACTACCCATTTATCATAATCTGGTCCACTCAGTACATCTCCGGTAATCGTAATATTTTTTAATTCATCAATTCCTGCAAACTTAACCGTCATTGTTTTATTAAAGTGCCCAACAGCTACAGCGTTAAATTTAGCCGATACAAAACCAGTAGCACCAGGTGCTATTGGTGATTTGGTGTAGTCACCCATAGTACAGCCACAGGTAGGGTTTGCCTGTTCAATAATCAATGGCTCCTTACTGATGTTAGTTACAATAAACCTTACTTCTTTAGGGTTGTTTTGTTTCAGTGTTCCCTGGTTTATGGTTTCTGTTTCAAATTTTGCAACATCAGATACTGATTTTTGTGCAAATAAAACTGTTGCAAAAGCAAATGCAGCAACCGATAAAATTAATTTCTTCATAATTATAGTTTAAGTTGGTTATTAATTTTTTAAATCGTTTAATCCTTTGTTTTCAGGAGCTGAGCTACCCGGTGTTTTCCAAACTTCACCTTTAATGGTAATTTGTTTAGATTGTGTATCGTTATACGATACAGTAATAAACTTTGTAAAAGAGCCTTCTGCAGCTGCGTTATACCCAACGGTAATTTGTGTTTTTTGTCCAGGAGCTACTGTTTTATCTTTTTCCCATTCAGGAGTAGTACATCCGCAACTTGCATGAATATTTGAAATCTTTAGTGGGGTGTTGCTTTTATTCAAAACTTCAAATACGTGAGTAACCGGCTTTCCTTGCGGGATTTTACCAAAATCAAATTCGGTTTCCTTTAAAGTCAGCATGGCATCAGCTTCAGCAATGGTAACTGAGTTAGTGGTTACATTTGTTGTAAGAGCTGCAGGTTTTACATCTGTTGTTGAAGTGTTTTGGGCATATACGCCAGAAATCAGGCAGGTTGCAATTACCAGAGTAGATATTTGTTTCATAATAATTTTGTAAAATTAGTGTTCTCAAAGATAGCAAAATGAATATATCTCTTCCAAATTGTTATGCTGTTAGGAGTTTTTTAACAAAGCTGCCCTATAATTTATATTTTTGCAGTAGATTTAGAAGCTATGGATACAAATAATAATAATGATGCTGCTGTACAGGAAAAACTGAGTTTTGATAATTTCAGAAATGAAGTTTTAAAAGACTATCGTTTTGCCTGTGAAAGCCGGGAAACAAGTTTGTTGGGCCGAAAAGAGGTATTGACAGGCAAGGCCAAATTTGGAATTTTTGGAGATGGAAAAGAAG
>JBATAS010000108.1:0-8151 GCA_049661965.1 Ferruginibacter sp.
CAAAAAATATTGTACTGCCGTCGCAGGGCATTCATCTGGTATTTGATAAAAAATATTTCCCCGGCAATGCGGCAATGATGATTCCCAAAACATCGGATGGCCGTGTTTTATTTGCAGTACCCTGGCATGATAAAGTGATTGTGGGTACTACAGATACAGAAGTTCCCAAACCGGCCTTAGAACCAAAACCTTTAGAAGAAGAAATTGAATTTATTCTGCAGCACATGAATAAATACCTGGAAACAAATGTGCAACGGGAAGATGTATTGAGTGCTTATGCCGGATTGCGTCCGTTGGTTATTAAAAACAAAACACAGAAGCCATCGCTGATGTCACGCAGTCATACTTTTATTGTAAGCAACAGCGGACTGGTTACTATTACCGGTGGCAAATGGACGAGCTACAGAAAAATGGGTGAGGATGCCGTGAATAATGCCATCTTTTCTGCAAAGCTTGAAAAGAAAAGCTGTGTGACTGAAACTTTAAAAGTTCACGGATGGAAAAATGATGCTGATAAAACTGATGCCTTATATATTTATGGCAGCGATGCAGCAGGAATAAAAAATCTATATTACGAAAATGAATCCTGGAGTGAGCCAATCCATCCATCGTTCTCAAACATAAAAGCCGAGATTATTTGGTCGGTTCGTAATGAAATGGCTATGACCGTTGAAGATATTTTGGCCCGGCGTACCAGGATTTTGTTTTTAGACGCAAAGGCAGCCATTGATTGTGCAGCGGCAGTTGCAAAACTGATGGCAGATGAAATGAATAAAGACAACAACTGGCAACAGCAACAAATTAATGTCTTTCATGAATTGGCTAAACAATATTTATTATCTTGAACCTTTAAACGTTTTAAACCATTCTAACCTTTAAACCTTTCCCCCATGTCTCCATTTCTTGCAGAAATAATTGGCACCGCATTTTTAATTTTACTGGGCGATGGCGTTGTTGCCAACGTGGTATTAAATAAAACCAAGGGTAATAACAGCGGCTGGATTGTTATCACTTTCGGTTGGGCTGTTGCCGTTTTTGTAGGTGTGTATATGGCAGCTGCATCAAGCGGAGCACATTTAAACCCTGCAGTAACCATTGGCCTGGCCGCTGCCGATAAATTTAGCTGGGCGTTGGTGCCTGCTTACATTGGCGCACAATTTATTGGTGCTATGGCTGGTGCATTTTTAGTTTGGGTTGCGTATAAAAAACATTTTGATGAAACGGCTGATGCTGACACAAAGCTTGCTGTGTTTTGTAACAGTCCGGCCATTCCTAATGTACCTTTTAATTTAGCTACTGAGATCATTGCCACTTTTGCCCTGGTGTTTGGTGTGTTTTATATTGCCGGGGCACATATAAATGATGTGGAAGTTAAACTGGGTTCACTGGATGCGTTGCCGGTTGCTTTATTGGTGTTAGGTATTGGTTTAAGCCTGGGCGGACCAACAGGCTATGCCATTAACCCGGCCAGAGACCTTGGGCCGAGAATTATGCATTTTATTTTACCTATAAAAGATAAGGGCAGCAGCGGCTGGGGTTATAGCTGGATACCTGTTGTTGGGCCAATTGTTGGCGGTTTGCTGGCGGCGCTGGTTTTTAAGATGATTTAGTGATTTTCTAATTCTAAATCTGTAATAATTGGGTAATGATCGGAGTAAGGAACTTCAATCTTATTGAATTTGGCTACAGTAAATTTTTTATCAGCGAGTATATAATCAATTCTTAAAGTTGGCGAAATAAAACGGAAGGTTCTTCCAAAGCCTGAGCCCTTCTTCAGAAACGCATCCTGCAGGTTTCCTTTTATGGTAAAGTAACTGTACGAATTGGGCACATCATTTAAATCGCCGCAAACTATAACCGGGTAAGGACTTTCTTTTATTGTTGTTTTCAGTATATCAGCCTGCGACGCTCTTTTTTTATAGGCCTGTCGTAATTTATACAATATTGCCCGGGATTGACTGATGCTGGCATTACCTGGTTCCTTCAATTTATGTAAAGCCTCATAATCATAATCTTCAAATTTTACCGATTGTAAATGTGTTGAAAAAACCCGTACCGTTTTTTCTTTTACTTTAAGGTCAACATGAATAAGCGGTTCTGTATAATCAGCAGTACTATAATATAAGTATGCCGAATCTGTTATGGGATATTTTGACAGGATGACCGATGCTGTTAAAAAAGTTGTTTTATAAATACGCTTATTGTAATTGGCTTTTACAAAATAACTATATAAGTAACCATATTCCTTTAATGCCGGAATAATAGAGTCACGGTATTTTGAATCTTTATAATACAGATATTCCTGCAGGCATAAAACATCAGCATTTGATTTTTGAATCAGATCTACCATTTCTTTTTGATAATCTGTATAAGTCTTACTCTTTCTGTTCGATTCTCCCCAACTTGATATGTTCCAGGAGAGTACCCGTATTTTTTCTGAGGATTTAGCTGCATTAAATTTTTCAGCAGTTCTGAAACTAAAAAAAACGGATATCTGCGTTATCCCTAAAAGCAATATGCCGGCACAAATAAATGACCATCTGGATTTTCTTACGATCCAGTAAATTAAAAATGCAGCTAAAGCAAAGAATATAAAAGGAAACCCAAGGCCCAGGATAGCTACCGGCCAATATTTACCGGGGTTTAAAAAAGGAACCAGGCAGGCCAGTAAATAAAATATAATCACAGCAATATTGGCTATAATAAACGAAATCCGTAAAAATTTTTTAATTCCCGGCGACATTGATAAATTTTGAAAGCAAACAAAATAATTTCTTTTTTAACGAAAAACAGGCGATATATTGTATTTGATTTATATTTTATTGGTTTATCCTGCAAAATATGTCATTAAGATGCAGTAAATGGGCTGTTTCAAATTTCAAATTTCAAACTCTATCCCTTACCTTTGCCGCCTGAAATAGAAAACATATATAAAAATACTTTTTATGGCCAATACAGGTAAAGTAAAATCAGTTATCGGTGCCGTTGTTGACGTTCAGTTTGACAGCGACAGCAAACTCCCTGAAATTTTAAATGCATTAGAGTTAAAACGTTAAAACGGCGATACCCTTGTGCTTGAAGTACAACAACACCTTGGCGAGGACAGTGTGCGTACCATTGCGATGGACGGAACCGAAGGTTTGATACGTGGTACGGTTGTTATTGATACGGGTAAACCAATTGCCATGCCTGTTGGTGAAGATATTAAAGGACGTTTATTTAATGTTACCGGAGATGCCATTGATGGTTTGCCACAGGTTAGCAAAGTTGGTGGTCGTCCTATTCATGCCAAGCCGCCCATGTTTGAAAACCTGAGTACTGCAAACGAAGTGCTTTTTACAGGTATTAAAGTTATTGACCTGATTGAGCCTTATGCAAAAGGTGGTAAGATTGGTTTGTTTGGTGGAGCAGGTGTAGGTAAAACGGTATTGATTCAGGAGTTGATTAACAATATTGCGAAAGCATATAGTGGTGTATCGGTATTTGCCGGTGTGGGCGAAAGAACACGTGAAGGAAACGATTTGATGAGAGAGATGATTGAAGCAGGTATCATGAACTATGGCGATAAGTTTAAGCATAGCATGGAAGAAGGCGGATGGGATTTAAGTTCGGTAGATATGGAAGGACTTAAAGAATCAAAAGCAACTTTCGTGTTTGGACAAATGAACGAACCACCGGGAGCTAGAGCACGTGTGGCTTTGAGCGGATTGACAATTGCCGAGTATTTCCGTGATGGAGATGGTACAGGACAAGGAAAAGACATTTTATTTTTCGTAGATAATATCTTCCGTTTTACACAGGCAGGTTCTGAGGTGTCGGCTTTGTTAGGCCGTATGCCTTCTGCGGTGGGTTATCAGCCAACACTGGCAACCGAAATGGGATTGATGCAGGAGCGTATTACTTCAACCAAAAATGGTTCAATTACATCGGTGCAGGCGGTTTATGTACCTGCGGATGATTTGACCGATCCGGCTCCGGCAACAACATTTGCTCACCTGGATGCAACTACGGTATTAAGCCGTAAGATTGCGGATTTGGGTATTTATCCTGCGGTTGATCCTTTGGATTCAACTTCAAGAATTTTGACTCCATTGATTGTTGGTGACGAACATTACAACACAGCAAACCGAGTAAAATTAATTTTACAGCGCTATAAAGAATTGCAGGATATCATCGCCATTCTTGGTTTGGATGAATTGAGTGACGAAGATAAATTAGTAGTATCACGTGCACGTAAGGTACAGCGTTTCTTAAGTCAGCCGTTCTTTGTGGCTGAGCAGTTCACCGGTTTAAAAGGGGTGTTGGTGCCTATCGAAGATACAATCCGTGGTTTTAATTCTATTATGGATGGAGAAGTGGATGAGTATCCCGAAGCAGCATTTAACCTGGTAGGTACTTTGGAAGATGCGATTGAAAAGGGTAAAAAATTAATGGAAGCAGCCAAGGCATAATTTGAAAATTTTGAAGATTTGGTGATGTGTTGATTAAACGCAGTAATTACCGAATCAGCTAATCATCAAATTATCAAATCATCAAATTGTTTTATGACTTTAGAAATATTAACACCCGAACAAAAAATTTTCAGCGGCGATGTGTACGGCGTAATCCTGCCGGGCATTGGCGGTTTGTTTGAAGTACTTGACAGGCATGCGCCGATGGTGAGTGCTTTAAAAGAAGGCAAACTGAAAATTTTAAAAGACAAAACACAAACTGCCGGTTACAATATTAAAAGCGGCTTTGTAGAAGTGTTGAATAATAAGACAACGGTGTTGGTAGAAGGAGCTGTAGAAGCATAAGAAAAAATATTTTAATAGACAGGCCCGTGCATTTTGCATGGGCTTTTTTGTGCTTGTAATTTGGACTTAGTCGAGTTGTTTTTTTACCTGAATAAAAGACCAGGCTGTAAATGGCAAGATCAACAGGGCCAGAAAATACAACCAGTTTGCAGTGAATGAGAATAGAACCAGGCTTATCAGTAAAAGAAATACCGGATACAAAATAAAAAGAAGTGCTATCATTTTCCCATCATAATGTCCTTCTTCTTTTATCAATAAATTACCCAGCCAGCTAACAAAATAATACAATGGAGCATGCACAATTAAACCAGCCGCGGCAGGAACAAACAGCATTGCTTTTTTTAACAACGATTGATTTACATAGAAAGTTTTGTGCAAGGTTTTTTTATCGGCTTCATCAATTTCAAAAACATATTTACTTAGCTGAGGCCTTAATGTTTCATTAAATTGCCTGATAGCATTGCCATGGCTGTCTCTATAATCAATGTCTTCTTTGCTGATGATGTTGCCAAAAGAAAGTTTAATGTTCTTCCCAAATTTTTTAAAAGAACTGTAATTAATAGCAACGGGTAAAACCTTTACATCAATCCCATCTTCCCAGCTGCTGATCGCCAGGCGGGCCGTACCTTTTTTCAACGGACGCAAATGCCATTCGTTAATACATCTTCCTTCGCTAAAGATGAGAACAATTCCTTTTTGCTTAAATATTTTTTTACAAAGATCGAATGTGATATAATTTTCTTCCAGGTTCTCAACACCCTCACTTACCCGGTAAACAGGAAACATTTTAAACAGCGTTAAGACCTTTGCAAACCATTTGTTTTTAAATGCATCACCACGGGCAAGGGAGTAAATGGTGCCGTCGAATAGAGTGCAAAGTATAATGGCATCTAAAAATGAATTGGGATGATTGGCTGCAAGTATCAACGGGCCTTCCTGTTTCAGGTATTCTTTTTTATTGATGGCGATATCCCTGCAGTAAATGGGTAAGGCAAGCCTTGCAATAATTTTTACAGATGAATAAAGCAATGTTCAGTCAGTTTAAACAGGGAAGATAATTATAAATCAAATAATATAAACAGTGAGAAATTTACAGACCTGGTTAAGTCATTAGTTTAATTGCGGGTCAATCGGAAAATTGATCATCATTTCATATTCGCCGCCAAGTTCCTGTAAGCTTCCTTTCCAAATCTCATCATGATCGGTATTAAAAACAAGTTTTCGGTTTGCTGATACAGTAAGCCAGCTTTTTTCATTCATTTCTGATGTTAATTGCCCGTCGCCCCAGCCGCTATAGCCAATAAAAAATTTTATTTTATCCAGGTCTAAACTGCTTGTTTTTATCAACGCGGTCACTGTTTCAAAATTTCCTCCCCAATAAATCCCTTTACTTATATCAACCGATTCAGGAATCAAATCGGGATATTGATGTATGAAATGAATCGTATTCATTTGTACAGGCCCGCCATAATATACCGGCAGGGGATGCCCTTCCAGTTCAGTTATTAATTCATCCAAAGTTTGTTCAATCTGTTTATTTAACACAAAGCCAAAACTGCCTTCCTGTTTGTGTTCACATAAAAGCACAACGGTACGTAAAAAATTAGGGTCCTTTAAAAAAGGATCTGCAATTAATAATATACCTGCCGCCGGATCTACCATATTTCTAAATTAATGTTTTACCAGAAATAAAAATCTATAGTTTAAGAATTTTATTTAAAAAAATCTAAACCTTAGTTAAATTTAAAATTTGAGCGATTTAGCGTATTTTACTGCCCATAACTGAATTACCTTTACCGGAATGAAGAAGATTTTTCCTATCATAACTGTTTTAATATTACTTTCTTTATTTGGCCTTATTTTTTTTCAGTATTTATGGATTGAAAGTGCAAAAGCAGCCAAAGACAAGCAGGTAAAAGAAAACCTTATCAGGGCGGTTAATTATGCTGGCGTATTGCTCACACAGGAAAAAAATTCATTAATGCCTCTGCCCCGTAAAAGCGACCTGCTTTTTCCCGGAGATAAACTGCAGATGCAGTATTTTAAACCCTCTGTTATAAAACGTTTTTCTAAAGAAGAAATTTCTGATATTATCAGGATGGGTTTTAATAAAAATAATCTGAATGATTATCCTTTTGAATTTAATGTGAGGATAAATTCTATTAACGGAGATCAGGTGTATAGTGATAAATTTTTCAGATATTATGCCGATACCGTTAATAGCTTTAGTATTGTTTATGCACTTGAACCTGCCAGCGGAACCAGTTTCGAAAACCTGGTAAGCGAAGAACTGCTTATGGTTGTGGTGCCGCACCAGCAAAGTTTAATCTGGAAAGAAGTGATCTGGTTTATACTGGGTGCAATTTTATTTACGTTAATCATTACCACGGCATTCTTTATTACTATACGTACTTTGTTAAAGCAGAAAAAACTGAGTGAGATAAAATCAGACTTTATCAATAATATGACGCATGAATTTAAAACACCATTGGCAACCATTTCCCTGGCTGTGGATGCATTAAAGAATGATAAGGTTACGGGTAACAAAGAGAAGACAGATTATTTTACCGCCATCATCAAAGAAGAAAACAAACGGATGAATAAGCAGGTGGAAACCATACTGCAGGCGGCTTTATTAGATAAGCAGGAAGTACAGTTAAACCTTAAACGGTCTGCAGCACATGATTTAATTGTAGGAGCGTTGAATAATATCAATTTACAGGTAGAGGAAAAAGGCGGTAAACTGGAAGTGGAAATGGAAGCAGAGAATGATGTGATCAATGCCGATGAGGTACATTTCACCAACCTCATCAATAATCTGCTTGATAATGCTGTTAAATATTCAAAAGATAACCTGCGTATTAAACTATCCACAAAAAACAGTGGTAACCAGTTTAAGATTAAAATTGAGGATAATGGCATTGGGATGAACAAAGAAACCCTGCACCGTATTTTTGAAAAATTTTACCGGGCACATACGGGTAACGTACATAATGTAAAAGGCTTTGGCTTAGGCCTGAGTTATGTTAAAACGATGGTGGACGCACATCACGGAAATATTAAAGCGGAAAGTGTGTTGGGAAAGGGTAGTACATTTTGTATAAGTATTCCTTTAGCCAAGTGATTCATCGCCTGGCAACAGGCACCACCAATTTTAACCCACTCCATCTATCACTAACTGCGCAAACTTTTATATCTACTAAATTATTCTTCAAAGCAAATTCACGTATCAGGTTTTCTGATAAATCAGTTGCCATACCTGAACTTTTTTTGTACCAGGATACCCAGACAATTGCTGAACTATTCTTCTTGCAACAGACTAAAACTTTTTTCATCTCCTTTAAAAATATTGTAT
>JBATAS010000109.1:0-19194 GCA_049661965.1 Ferruginibacter sp.
CGTACTGAGACTTTTAAGACCCGTGAATTTGCTGTTGAAAAAACGGAAGACATTAACGGTCGCACTATTACCAATTACGCTAAGTTTCAATGTGTGCAGGATAAGACAACCATTATTGACCGGGTGAATATAGGTGATGAGGTGAAAGTGTACTTTAATATTAAAGGCAGTAAATGGGAAAAAGATGGCAAGGTTAATTATATAACCAATTTAGATGCCTGGCGTATTGAACAGATATTACAGCCCGGCACAACAAAAACAGACAGCGATTATCTTGAACCATTAGATACTTTTTCCGCTACACCACCTGATGCGGTAGATGATTTACCGTTTTAATCGCAGACCCGCCGGCAGGCAGGTTGCAGCGATTAATTGATTACGCTGATAAAAGCGAGTTTTTAGGATAACCACCTGACACTATGCAACAAAAAATTTCACTTAAACTTCTTCCTTCAGAAGCAGCCGATGATTTGACTGTTAAAAAATATATTGCCAACGCAACCGGTAATAAACTCAGCTCGGTTAATGGTTACCATATCATCAAACAATCCATAGATGCCCGTTCAAAAACCATCTGGACCAATCTTACGCTGAATGCTTTTATAAATGAACCTTTTCATTCCAGAAAAATTCAGCAATTCAGTTTTAAAGAAGTTAAAAATGCCAGTAAAAAAGTAATCATTATTGGTGCAGGTCCTGCAGGTTTGTTTGCTGCCCTATACCTGATTGAGCAGGGTATTAAACCCATTCTACTTGAGCGGGGCAAAGATGTACGCTCCAGACGGCGTGACCTGGCTTTACTGAATAAAGAAGGTATTATTAATCCCGAAAGCAATTATTGTTTTGGCGAAGGTGGTGCCGGCACCTACAGTGATGGCAAATTATATACCCGAAGTAATAAGCGTGGCGATATTGACCGCATACTAAACCTGTTTGTACAATTTGGTGCCGAAGAAAAAATTCTGTATCAGGCCCACCCACATATTGGCACCAACAAACTACCACAAATTATAACCGCCATGCGGCAACAAATAATTGATTGTGGCGGAGAATTTCTGTTTGAAAAAAAAGTAATTGATTTCATTATTAAGGACCGGCAAATACAATCGGTTAAAACAGCCGATGGAAATAAATTTGAAGCCGACGCTTTTATTTTAGCCACCGGCCACAGTGCCAGGGATATTTTTGAATTATTTCATCAAAAACAAATTTTAATTGAAGCCAAAGGCTTTGCCCTGGGTGTTCGTATTGAACATCCGCAGGCATTAATAGATAATATTCAATACCATTGTCAGGTAAGAGATGAATTTCTGCCACCGGCATCTTATAGCCTGGTGCAGCAGGTAAATGGAAGAGGTGTGTTTTCATTTTGCATGTGCCCCGGTGGCATCATAGCTCCTGCGGCAACTGCTGACGGAGAAGTAGTGGTAAATGGCTGGAGCCCTTCAAAAAGAAACAACCCTTTTGCCAACAGCGGTATGGTGGTACAGGTTGAAGCCGAAGACGCTTACCGGGAATTAACCGCTTGGGGTAAAAAAAATATTGATGCTGATAACCCGCTGCTGCTGATGCATTTTCAGCAAATGGTTGAGCAAAACTGCTTTATTGCCGGTGGCGGAAAATTTACAGCACCCGCTCAACGTATGGCCGATTTTTGTCAGGATAAATTATCATCAACCTTACCAGCTAATTCATACCTGCCGGGCTTACAATCTGCTGCATTAAAAAATGTACTGCCCGGGTTTATCAATCATGCGCTTTCAAAAGGCTTTGAAGGGTTTGGTAAAAAAATGAAAGGCTATTTTACCAACGAAGCTGTGGTTGTGGCAACCGAAAGCCGCACATCGTCGCCGGTACGCATTCCACGCAACGCCGAAAGTCTGGCTCATCCCCAGTTAAATAATTTATACCCCTGCGGCGAAGGTGCCGGCTATGCCGGCGGTATTGTAAGCGCAGCCATGGATGGAGAAAGAATTGCCCGCCAGCTGGCCAATATACCGGCATAAGCAAATTACCATTGGTAAAAAGGGCTTTTCTAATCATCAGTACATTGTTACATTTGCTGCACTTAAAACAATGCTACGCATATGAACATTTTAGAAGTACACGATCTCAAAAAATATTTTGCTACTCAAAAAGCTGTTGATGGTATCAGCATGAATATTGAAGAAGGCAGCATATTTGGTTTACTGGGACCCAACGGAGCCGGTAAAACAACTTTACTGCGAATGATTACCGGTATCTTTTACCAGGATAGCGGCGATATCCTTTTCAATGGCAAAAAATTCAACCCCGAAAAAGATGTAGAACATATTGGCTATATGCCCGAGGAAAGAGGCCTGTACAAAAAAATGAAGATTGGTGAGCAGGCTGTTTATCTGGCCCGTTTAAAAGGCTTAAGTAAGGCCGATGCCAATTCGAGAATTAAAACCTGGTTCGAAAAACTGGAAATGGAAAGCTGGTGGAATAAAAAAGTGGAAGACCTGAGTAAGGGTATGAGCCAGAAGCTGCAGTTTGTTACCACGGTTTTACATAATCCCAAACTCATCATTCTTGACGAACCTTTTAGCGGCTTAGATCCCGTAAATGCCAACCTGATAAAGGATGAAATATTTAACCTGGCCAAAAACGGTGCTACTGTAATCTTCAGTACACACCGCATGGAGCAGGTAGAAGAAATATGTAAACATATTGTACTGGTAAATAAAGGGCAGAAAATTTTAGATGGAAGCCTGGCTGATATAAAAAATGATTTTAAAGAAAATATTTACAGCGTGAGTGCCGATGATTTACCTGCCCAGCTTATTTCACCTTCATTTGAAGTAGTAAAAGAAAAGCCGGGCAAACTTTTAATAAAATTAAAAGATCAGGCAAAACCCAACGACGTACTCAGGTATTTACTAAACGAAAATGCTGCCATACATTCCTTTAATGAGGTGCTTCCATCGTTAAACGAAATATTTATTAAGCTGGTTGAAGGCACAGCAGCGGCCAGGCAGTTTCAAAAAATATAACCCGATCTAAAAAACAGGATAACCGAATTATTATGAATAAGACCTTACTGATACTTAAAAGAGAATATTTTACCCGGGTAAAAAAGAAATCTTTTTTACTGACCACTATTTTATTTCCGGTATTGTATCTGGCGCTGATATTTGGTACCAGCTACCTGGGTAACAGTGCTTCGCAAAAATTAGATATTGCTGTACTGGACAGCTCTGGCTATTTTTCGGACAGCCTGTTGTATAAGATAAATGCCATGGACAGTGCCACCATGTTTACGCCGGTTAAAGACACTTCGGTTAAAAGCAATTACCTGAAGGCAGGTTACGACGGGTATATCATTATTCCTGAAATGAATTGGCAAACAGGCCGTAAAAACATAAAGTTCATTACCGATAAAACACATGGATCGGGTACCGAAAGCATGATAGAAAGTAAACTGAACATTATCTGGAGTGAGATCGTAAATGAAAAACTGGGTATTGACAATGATAAAAAAACAGTACTTAACTCAAGCAGCATCAGCATTAAAGAAGAAAACCAGAAAAATAAAAATGCAGACTCCGATGTTTCATCAACCATTGGTTTTGCCTGCGGTTTTTTAATTTATTTTATTTTGCTGATCTACGGTTCGCAGGTGATGATGGGTGTAATGGAAGAAAAAACCAACCGTATTGCAGAAGTAATTGTTTCATCTGTAAAGCCTTTTCAACTGATGCTGGGTAAGATCGTTGGTATAAGCCTGGTGGCCCTCACCCAGTTTCTCATCTGGGTCGTCTGTATCTTCCTAATCTACACAGTTGGTAAAACAATGGGTTCCGATAATGCTATTGCCGGTTCAATTGTTGATGGCATACAAAAATCATTTGCCAGTGTAAACCTGCCGCTTATTTTAAGCTGCTTTGCCTTTTATTTTATGGGCGGCTTTTTCTTTTATTCCTCATTATACGCCGCAATCGGCAGTGCCATTAACGAAGATGTTAGAGAAGCCCAGTCACTTAGTTTTCCGATAACGTTGTTAATCATATTCGCCATATTCATGATGACTATTGCCATCAGGGACCCGGACGGACCAATTGCTGTTTGGGGAAGCATTATTCCGTTTACCTCACCAATTGTTATGATGGCCAGGCTGCCATTTGGCGTACCAGGCACGGTGCCGGTTTGGCAATTGATATTAAGCATGGCCTTATTAATTATTGGTTTCTTATTTACCACCTGGCTGGCAGCAAAAATTTACCGTACCGGTATTTTAATGTATGGTAAAAAACCAAGCTGGAAGGAAATGCTGAAATGGGCTTTTAGAAAATAAAAAAGATTGCACGTTGGTTTGTGAGGACACAAATCAAGTTAAAAATTATTTCTAAACCAGAAACTATTTTTTGATTTTCTTTAATAAGCCTTCTGCTTGTTTGGGAAATTTAGCAAGTACCCATTTCAATATATCTAACTGATCAGCTGTAGGTGCCCGCCTTACTTGGGCAATTAATTTTATAGCTTGTGGTCTGTTAAGTGTAAGGTTTGACGCACCTTCATTACATACAGAACATATAGCCCTCAAATTTCCAGACTCATCACTTCCGCCCATTGTCTTATCAATGATATGTCCGATGTGAAGTCTTGTTTTTCTTCCAGCATCATAAGGATGAGGCTCTCCTGCTGCTGCGCCACACATTTGACAAGTGAAACCATTTCTATCAAGAACGAAAGCTCTTACTTCTTTTGAAATACCTCTTTCAAAAGCCGGTAAAGGTTTAAGATTTATTAAAAGATATTGCCCCGGTTTTAATTCGCTTCTGTCATTATGAGTTACTATATTCATTCCTTCCTCATTTCTCAATTCCCGGACACGGCGTCCCCATTCGCTTGTTCCGGCAATTTTTCTTAGTGTGTCAGAGTTTAAAACTTTGCCGACATTTTCAATAAAGTATTCACGCAATTTGGCTCTGGAGCCTTTTCTTTTTGGAGCTATTTTGCTCATATTGTTTTAATGCTTTTTTTATTGAAAGCCCAATTGCTTTTGCAACGGGAGCAGGAAAAGCGTTACCGACTTGTCTATATGCAGGTGTTTTTTTACCCGCAAATTTCCATTCTTTCGGGAAACCCTGAATTAAGGCAGTCATTTTAAGAGTAAGGCGGGGCATTGCTTTTGATCCATTAACAGGCGGTGCATCAGCAAGTCCTTTTCCATCTACACCAAGTAATGCCCACGATTGTTTTGCCCTTGTAGGGCCAAGGTCAGCGCCGCCATGTTTTTTTGAACCCCCAACCAATGTAGGAGCAATACTGTTAGCAGTATTTTTCCAACTGTCAACACTTTCCCAACCAAGTGACCCCATCTCTTCATACAAAAGTTCACCTACGGTTAAGGGGGTAGCTTTATTTTTTAATGGCCACTCAAAAAATTCAAAATATTCTTTTTTTAGAGCAACAAGAATAGCCCTCGGCCTCAATTGTGAAACTCCATAATCAGAAGAATTAACAAGGCGCCAATCACATTGATAACCCATTTTATAAAGTTCAGCAAGTATTTTTCTGCGATATTCTTTGAATTTAATATCAAGAATTCCCCTGACGTTTTCAAGCATTACAGCTTTAGGGTTGCATTCTTTTACAAGACGTAGTGCTTCTGGAAATAAATCTCTTTCATCAAGATGCCCAAGTTGTTTTCCCGCTATTGAAAATGGAGGACAAGGCACACCACCAGCAAGAAGGTCAACGTTTTTATACTCTTTAGCAGAGAACTCTTTAACATCTTTATTAATTACATTCCATTTCGGTCTATTAAGTCGTAGAGTGTCACAAGCAATAGATTCTAATTCAACGAGCGCTAAATGTTCAAAACCTGCTTTTTCAAGTCCAATGGCTTGCCCACCTGCACCAGCACATATTTCTATTGAAGTATAATTCACTGTTACCGTTTGCGAACAAATTTAGTATTTTTTTTGTGCAATCTGAACACTCAGTAAATACCTAATAACATTTGGTATAACATCTCAATATATCAAACGGAAATTTAAGCCTATTTCAGCGGCTCGGCCTGTGGCACCGGCAATCCACCTTTGGGTTTCGATGCTTTTTCAATGGCCTTGTTTAACTCTTCGGTGAGGTATTTATTAATCACTTTCCAGCTTACTATCAGTATACCGATGAAGCCGCCCAGCAACAGGCCGATGATGATATAGATCAGTTTCGATTTTTTTGTGATCTCAAAAGGAGGTTCGGGTCTGTCGAGCGGTTCAATTATGGGTGTTTCTTTTTGCAGGCGGTATGCTGCCGACTCCCGGTTATTAACCGCATAATAATACTGAGACTGTACAGTTGCCTTATCCTGCGCCAGGTTAATTTTAGGCAGGTTGTATCTTTTCAATCCTTCGTTGGTAAAAAATGTACTTTCATCAAGTGCAATGGCACGCTTATCCAGGGCATTTAATACAAGCAGTAACGAATCGGCCTTTTTTACGGCAAATTCAAAATCAATCTGTGCTTTTTTCTTTTTAAGGTCAATATAAAATTCTGAGAGTTTATCAATATAGATATAACTCACTTCCCTCACCAGTTGCGGGTTACTGTTGGTAAAAAATAATTCAAGTATGCCGTTTTTATTGATCTTGGCTACAAAGGCAAGTCTTAATAAATTACTGGCAATGTTCATTTGCGAAAGGCTGTCTTTGGGTGCTTCTATTTTTTCATTACGCATAAACCCGGTATGCCTGTTATTTTCTTCAATCACCAGTTCGGCTACCGTTTTATTCTGCATGGCCGGAATTTGAAACATGGCTACAGCTTCCCTGGTACGGCGGCTGGTTGCCAGCTCAACAATATTAATTGAGGCATCGCCGGTAAATGATTTAGTTCCATCGCCCAGACCCAACAGGTTGCTGATAGTAGAGCCAGGTGAACTTTCGGCAGTACCATTTAACGGAAACACAGTTGCTTTTGATGTATATAACAAAACACTTTGCTGAGCCATGTAATAAAAAAAACCACCAAATGCAATCGCAATAACAGCAATCAGCCAGCTGAATTTTTTCAGCCTGCGTAATAATTGTTTTATAAGCTCAATGTTGTTCATTATATAGTATTA
Organism: Ferruginibacter sp.; assembly: GCA_049661965.1. Lineage (GTDB taxonomy): Bacteria > Bacteroidota > Bacteroidia > Chitinophagales > Chitinophagaceae > Ferruginibacter. The sequence continues at coordinate 7,091 of JBATAS010000109.1, forward strand.
TATGCCCGGTTATTACTTAATTAAATTAACGATAAATGCTGCAACCGCAATAGGGATAGTTGAAACCACAACCTGCAGGATTGTATCGGTTATTTCAGCACCCTGCGGCCTTACCGGAACAGTAACCGTTGCCCCTTCTTTTACTTTTGGATAAAAGTGCATGAAAAACAGGTTTTTTGTACGGCGGCTCTTTCCATTGGCATAGGTTACATAAATTCTTTTTCGCCAGGGCCTTATTCCAAATCCACCTGCTTTATCAATATAATATCCAACGCCGGTATGCTCTTTATCAAATGTTAGTTTTAAAGGAGATTGTACAACGCCTTTTACATTTACAAAAGGATTTATTTCGGGAATAAATATAACATCCCCTTCCTGTAAAATAATATCGTACTTCGAGTCTTTATATTTCAATGCACGGAACAGGTCAATGCTTACGGGCTCATTGGCCACTGCACTTAAACTTGTTTTAATAGAGTCCACCACAATACTACCTATGGAGTCGGTAAGGCTTCCTGCATTTTTTGCCACATTTTCCCTGAAGTACTGTGTTTTTTTGCGGTATAAAATAGCACCGCTTAAATCTGCATTCTCCTTAATGCCACCAGCCCTTTGAATATAGGATGATAAACGCTCGTATTTACTGAGCCTTGGATAAGGGCCGGAGTATTGCACCAGTCCGTTAATATGCACCAGTTGCTGCAATTCAAATGTTGGGTTTTTACGCACATATATCTGATCGTAAGGCCTTAACTCAATTGATGCCGAAGCGCTGTCTACTTCAAGATTGGGCGATACCTTTATCGTTCTTAATATTGTTCGTGTTGGTTGTTGCATGCCTTTGGCAGAATCAATATCCACAATGCTTGAAATTTCAATACGGCCATACTCGGCAGATTGTTTTAATCCGCCTGATAAATACAACAGATCCTGCAAGGTCATTCCTCCGTATTTATTTATTTTACCTTCTGTCCGTACTTCTCCAAAAATTTCAACATATTGTCTGTCGGCAAACTGGTTGGTATTAAAAAGTAAAACCTGGTCGTTGGCAAATAATTCCACATTATAAATACTGGCTGTATCATTAGTGGTGATATCGGTTAAATTAACTTCTACTTTACTGGCTTTAATATTGGTACTGTCGCCACCACCTCTGAAAATATATGCTCTAGGCAAATAAGTATTACGGGTAATCCCGCCGGCCCTGTTTATCAAATCAAACAGCTTATCGCCTATTCTTATTTCATATTGGCCAGGATACGAAACCTCGCCTTTCATTTCTACTTTATTAATAAAGCCCGGATTTACAGCAATTACTTTTATGATATCGCCATCCACCAGTTCAAAATCCTGATTCTTTAAACGCTCATCATTTGTAGGATTAATAATGGCCGTTGCATTTACATCATTAATAGTTTGTTTTTCCAGTTCCGTCCTGAAAACTTTTACGCCACTTGAGAATGCATCCCTTTCCAATCCTCCACTGTATTGCAACAATGCTCTCATCCCTTCATCTTTCTTTAACTGGTAATACATAGGGCGTTTAAATTTACCTTCGGCCTTAACTTTTTTAGCCACAGTCTGCAGAATTACAAAATCATTATTCTCCAGGTAGATGTGTTTACCAAAATCGCCTGTGGTAAGATATTTATATACATCCAGTACATCAATAACCCTTCCGTTTCTTTTTATCTGAATTTCACGGAGGTTAGCCAGGTTTGTTGGCCCGCCAGCCAAAGCAATAACATTAAATGCATTGGTAAAGGCCGAAACCGTAACCGGCCCCTGCTTTTTTACTTCGCCTGCTACATTTATAGAAATGGTACGTGGCTGACCAATAGATATAGATATATTAGTTGATGGTGGAACAAATGATTTAAATCTTTGTGTTAACAGAGACCGTACCTGTTCGAATGTAAGCCCCTGCAGGTAAATCTTTCCGATGCTGTTTGGAAAAATTGAACCATCCCGGGCAACTGTGTAATCTAAAGTTGCTTCGGCACCATTCCATAGCGAAACGATTATCTGGTCGTACACGCCAATAGGATAATCCAATGGCGGAGTTGATAATTCTGTAATAGATGCCACCACACCCGATCTGAACAGGTTCATACCATAAGTATCTTCCGTTGGGTTTATTGATTGTGGTGTTATTTCTTTAACAAGACTGTCTTTCTCAATCCTGTCTTTAAGTTTCTGGTTATTGTCTTCGCCTGTTTTTTTAACATCGGCATTCTTATCTTTCAATATATCGTAAAACTGTGCAGGCGGCAACTGGGTAGGCAATGTAGGTAAATCAGGGCTGCTGGGGTCTTTAATAGGGTTTTGTGCAAAAGCCGGATGAACAGCAAAGAAAAAAAGCACACTCAGTATTAAAGTTCCTTTTTTTATACAGGTATAAAATTGCGCTGCTTGTAGTAACATTTGTTTGGGGTTGATATTCAAAATTTTAATTGGTCGCAAAGATAATAATTTATTTAACCGGCTGCTTTAAAGCTTCTTCATACGATGTGTATATCTCTTTCAGAATTTCTGCCGCCGGTTGTATGTTTTTAATGATAGCACTCACCTGCCCTATTTCCAACTCTCCTTCATCAAGATTTCCTTCAAACATTCCTTTTTTTGCCCTGCCTCTGCCCAGTAAATTCTGCAGCTCTTCTGCAGATGCACATTTTTTTTCAGCCTCGGCTACCTGGTTATAAAAATTGTTTTTCAACAGTCGTACAGGCGTTAAAGCTTTTAGCGAAAGCTGTGTATCGCCTTCCCTGGCATTAATCACCAGATTTTTAAACTCAGCGTGTGATGATGCTTCGGGGCTTGCCACAAAGCGGCTGCCTACCTGTACTCCATCGGCACCTAAAACCATGGCAGCCAGCATTTGCCTGCCCGTAGCAATACCACCGGCTGCAATTACAGGAATAGTAACTGCATCGCAAACAGCAGGTATTAAAACCATAGTTGTAGTTTCTTCTCTTCCATTATGCCCGCCTGCTTCAAAACCTTCGGCCACTACTGCATCGCAACCGGCCTCCTGTGCTTTCAGCGCAAATTTGCTGCTGCTGACCACATGTACAACCGTAATTCCTTTCTCTTTTAAAACAGCAGTCCAGGTTTTGGGATTACCTGCCGAAGTAAAAACAATAGGCACTTTTTCTTCAATGATGATCTGTATATGCTTATCAATATCGGGATACAACAATGGAACATTTACGCCAAAAGGGTTTTTTGTAGCGGCTTTACATTTTTGAATATGCTCCCGTAAAACATCAGGATACATACTGCCACTGCCAATCAAACCTAAACCGCCTGCATTACTGACAGCACTTGCCAGCCGCCAGCCACTTGCCCAAATCATACCAGCCTGTACAATCGGGTATTCAATATTAAACAGCCTTGTTATACGGTTTTGCATCTTTAAATATACTTTTTTTCAAATATCGCTAAAATTGGCGAATGAACAGAAAGTACTTTGAAACGCAAAGTAAAAGGTTTTATTTTAATATCCTGCAATTTTTTTAAAAAAATTACAGCATAAACTCAGGGAAATAAAGGAATCAGTAAAGGCGGGTTAGTCTAACATCCTTCCACCACTTAAATCAATGGCGGTATTATCGCCAATATTTAAACTACGGTTTACACCCCGTACTTCGGCATCGCTGCCAATAAGCGATTTGGTTAACACAATTTCAAAAAGGTTTGAGTATGACCCGATAATTGAATCTTTAATGATGGCATGGTTAAGCTTGGTGTTTTCGCCAATAGCCACATTGGGGCCTATTACCGAGTTGCGTATATCACAGCCTTCGGCTATAGAAACCGGGGGAATAATGATGGTATTTTCAAAGGAATGATTTTCGGAAATATTGCCGCCGAATTTTTTTAATAAAGTAGCATTCGATTCCAGCAGGGTTTCTTTTTTACCGCAATCGAACCAGTTAGTAACCTTAAAAGACTTAAACCTGGCGCCGCTTTGCATCATACATTCCAGGGCATCCGTCAGGCTGAACTCATCATATCCTTTATGATTCTTTACAGTTAGTTTCTCCAGGCAGGAAAACATAAAATCGGTTTCTTTTATTTTATACACCCCTACCAAAGCCATATTGCTTTTTGGTATCGCCGGTTTTTCTACCACCCTGCTGATAAATCCATCTTCTTCAATTTCGGCAACACCAAAATTGCGGGGGTCATCAACTTTTTTTACGCCCAGCATTGATACAGGCGAATCAATAACTTCTTTTACATCATAGTCGGCAATGGTATCGCCCAAAATAATAATTACCTCATCGGTACCTACCAGTTCACGGGTAAGGTTTACAGCATGCCCGGTACCAAATCGTTCATTTTGCTGTACAAAAGAGCAGTTCAGGTGAGGATATTCTGCTTTTACATAATCCTGTATCTTTTCTCCCAGGTAGCCAATAATAAAAATAAAATCTTTTATACCGGCTTCATGCAACTGATCAACAATAATACTGAGGATTGTTTTTCCGGCCAGGGGAATTAACGCTTTGGGTTGAGTATATGTATGCGGACGAAGCTTTGTACCTGCACCCGCAACGGGAATAATTGCCTTCATTGTTTAAAAACTAATCTGCCTTGGGCAGTACATTTAGTTTATAATTATGTTTTTCTTAAAACTTGAAACGGGTGTGAAAGTAGTAAATTTTATGTAATTGAAGCATTTATATACACATAGTTGTTAATAACCAATTGACTAAAATAATATGTGCAGCTTATATTTGCAGCCTAAACCTGGTTTATGCAAAGAGATACAATGATTTTTGACCTGATTAACCTGGAGCTGGAGCGCCAGCGTAACGGTATTGAATTGATCGCCTCCGAAAATTTTACCAGCCAGCAGGTGATGGAGGCCATGGGTACATCATTAACCAATAAATATGCAGAAGGTTATCCCGGCCGCAGGTATTACGGCGGTTGCGAAATAGTAGACCAGGTTGAACAATTAGCCATTGACCGCATAAAAAAAGTTTTTAACTGCGAATATGCCAATGTACAGCCACACAGCGGAGCACAGGCAAACGCCGCATTAATGCTGGCCATTTTAAAACCCGGTGATAAAATTTTAGGATTAGACCTGAGCATGGGTGGCCACCTTACACATGGTTCTCCCGTAAACTTTTCAGGTAAATTATATGAACCACATTTCTACGGCGTAAAAAAAGAAACAGGGTTGATTGATTATGAAATGCTGGAAGAAAAAGCACGTTCTGTAAAACCACAACTGATCATCTGCGGAGCATCGGCCTACAGCCGCGATATTGATTATGCAAGAGTAAGAAAAGTGGCTGATGAAGTAGGTGCTTTTGTAATGTGCGATATGGCACATCCGGCGGGGTTAATTGCTAAAGGTTTACTGAGCTCGCCTTTTAAGCATTGCCAGTTTGTTACCAGCACCACCCATAAAACTTTACGTGGCCCACGTGGCGGAATTATTTTAATGGGTAAAGATTTTGAAAACCCGTTTGGTTTAAAAGATATGAAAGGCAATATCCGCATGATGAGTAATTTGCTGGACATGGCAGTTTTTCCCGGTACTCAAGGCGGGCCACTGGAGCATGTGATTGCTGCTAAAGCTGTTGCATTTGGTGAATTGCTGAGCGATGAATTTACTGTTTATGCAAAACAGGTTGTTGCCAATGCACAGGCAATGGCAAAAGCTTTTGTTGCCAAAGATTATCAAATTATCAGTGGCGGTACCGATAATCATTTAATGCTGATTGACCTCCGTAATAAAAGCATCACCGGAAAAAAAGCACAGGAAACTTTAGACAGGGCACATATAACTTTAAACAAAAATGCAGTGCCTTTTGATGACAAAAGCCCTTTTGTTACTTCAGGTATTCGTGTTGGTGTACCGGCCATTACTACCCGTGGAATGAAGGAAGAACATATGCAGACCGTTGTTAATTTTATTGATAAAGTATTGATGAATATTGATGATGAGGCTGTGATTGCTTTTGTAAAAGAAGAAGTAAAGGCGTTTATGAAGATGTTCCCTTTATATCCAGCGTTAAATTGATTCAATTCTTTTAGAGATTTGTATTTGCAGGTGCTGCTAACAGTTGTTAAGCTACTGGCATGATCGATACTACTTCTTTTAATTGCTTTATTTATAAGTACCACATCAAAAAACAATCCCCCTTTTGAGGTATTTTTTACTTCACCCTTTATATATATTTTTACCGCAGAAAAGTTATTCATCTCAGTTAGGTGAATAATTAATTTAACCAGAAATAGGTTTTAAATAATAAAAAGGTTATTTTGAAATCTATTCCTGATATATCCCACAACTCAGCAAAATAATTATTCAGTATCCGAAAGAAAAAAAGTTCTTTAGTTAAATCTAATAATTATTTTACCATGACTAAATTTTCACGTTTAGTAGTTGCTGCTATTGTTGCAACTATATTTCACTTTACAGCCTTTTCGCAATCATTAAGTATTAACACCGATGGCAGTACTGCCCACCCCAGTGCATTACTGGATGTAAAAAGTACATCAAAAGGTGTACTGGTACCCCGTATGGACAAAACACAAAAGAATGCCATTGCCACTCCGGCTACCGGTTTATTGATCTATCAATCGGCACCAGACAGTATCGGCTTTCATTTTTACGATGGTAGTGCCTGGGTATGGATATCGAATAACAGCCCCATACTGGATACCGTAAACTGGAAAACACATGGCAACATGGGGCTTACAGATTCTACCAGTTTTTTAGGCAACATAGATAATATACCTATCAGCTTCAGAATAAATAATGAACTGGTAGGAAGATTTAACCGGTCAAGACTCAACTATTCGATAGGCCGTGGGGCAGGTAACGACCTAGGTGTTGGCCATGTTTCTATTGGTGACTCTGCCGGAGCAAATATTAATAATAACTACCCGGGAATATACCTCGGTTTCCGGGCTGGTATAAATAATACCGGGACTAATAATGCTTTTGTTGGTGCATGGTCGGGTGAGGCCAATACAACTGGTGGCTCTAATGCATTTTTTGGTACTTCTTCTGGCATCAGAAATACTACAGGCAATTCCAATGCATTTCTCGGGCATTTTGCAGGATATTTTAATACTTCCGGAGGAGGTAATACTGCTGTAGGCACTCAGGCACTTTCAGCCGATACAAGCGGAAATTTGAATGTAGCCGTTGGTTATCAAGCGATGCAAAATTCAGCCAACGCACATCAAAATACTGCAGTTGGTGCATACAGTTTACAAAACCATAAAATCAATGCTTATAATGTTGCCGTAGGTGAATATGCACTTAACCAGGATACATCCGGATATAGTAATGTAGGCATTGGTACATCGGCTTTACGTTATAATATCAATGGCTTTAGAAACACGGCTACAGGTACTAATGCACTTTTCAATCATAAATACAACAGTTATAATACAGCCATGGGCTATGAAGCCATGTTTACCGACACGTCTAGCACCGGTAATACGTCATTAGGTAGCTGGTCCATGTATGCACATATAGAGGGTAATTATAACACGGCTGTGGGCCACGAGGCACTGGAGTATGATTCAGCCGGCAACCTGAATGTAGCGGTTGGCTGGCGATCGCTTCGTAATAATAAAGCAGGTGTTGAAAATACAGCAATAGGTGTTGGATCCATTGAAAATGGCGATGAGGGTAGTTACAATGTGGCTGTTGGCCGCTATGCAATGTTCAATAACAGATCAGGTAATCTGAATACCGGTGCAGGATATGGAAACCTGTACAGTATTGATTCTGCGGATAACAACACAGCCATTGGATCCTATGCAATGTATTATCATAAAAATGGTAATTGGAATACAGCACTTGGTGTTAATGCCCTGCGAAATGATTCACTGGGTAAAGAGAACACGGCCATTGGTGTACAGGCTTTAATTTCTAATAAAATTGCTTCTTACAATACCGCCGTTGGTACCAACGCATTCTATTTTAATACCTATGGCAATATTACCGACGAATCATTAGGCTCAAATAATAATGCACTGGGCTGGCGGGCAGGATATTATAATACCTATGGTAAAAAAAATATTGCCATAGGTAATTCAGCCTTTAATGGTACCAATATTTTTAACACCGGTGCCGATAGAAACATAGCTATAGGAGACTCAGCACTGGGTTATAATATTTTTGGTGTGGCCAATATAGCTATTGGTGCTGCAGCACTTTCGCAGTATTATAGTGGAAATGAAAATACTGCGGTAGGAGATTCGGCCATGGCTTTCAACAATGGTAGTGGAGGCAATGATGCATTTGGCCACCGAACGCTTAAAAGTATAAAATACACCGGCAACACCTATAATTCGTATTGGAATACTGCTATCGGTGGCGAATCTATGGAATTCGATACATCGGCCTTTGCCAATGTAGCAGTAGGTTTCCGATCACTTCGTAACCCTTTGAAAAGTTATGAGTCGGTTGCCGTGGGTGTTGGAGCTATGGAAAATGGAGACAGTTCGAGCAGAAATGTGGCAGTTGGTCGGGGAGCCATGTTTAATTTCGGCAATGGCTATCAAAATACAGCTTTAGGTACCTGGAGCATGAGCCAAAAGAAAACAGGCTATTGGAATACTGCCGTTGGTTATGTAGCTATGGAACAGGACACTTCCGGCATAGCAAATACTGGCATTGGTGTTTCTGCTCTAAGAAATAATAAAGGCTCAAACGATAATGTTGGTGTTGGTTTAAATGCAGGATATTATGCAATTGGTAATGGTAACGATGGCAGAAATGTGTTTATAGGTAACTATTCCGGTATGGGGGCTTCTGGTGTCAGCACCGGTGTCAGTAACAGTGTACTTGGTTTCAGAGCATTTCAAAGTTTCAGAACAGGCAGCGCCAATGTAGCCGTAGGAAGTTATGCCCTGGGGAGTGATACCTCGGGTAGCCAGAATGTGGCTGTTGGTGATTATGCATTGGGAGGCAATCGTTCGGGTAATACCAATGTTGGTATTGGTGCCGGAAGTATTGAAAGCCTGAGAAGCGGTAACGATAATATAGGTATTGGTTTTTGGGCCGGTAGAAATGATACTACCGGAAACAGAAGCATATATATTGGTAGAAATGCAGCCTATGCCAATCAGCGGGATGAGACGGTAGCTATTGGATACAATGCCTTATACAATAATACAACAGGGGCAATTAATACCAATCAAGGGGCGCTTAATACAGCAGTCGGAAGCTATTCTTTAACTGGCAATACAACGGGAAGCCAAAATACTGCTCTCGGATATCAGGCATTAACTTCTAACCAGGCTTCGGGAGAACTTACAGCAATAGGATACCGGGCATTGGCCGGTTATAACAGCACTTCGGGCTCAACCTATAACACAGCTTTAGGAACATATGCCGGTGAAAGCCTGACGAGTGGAACACAGAATGTAATGATTGGTACCTGGGTTATGCGGTCGCATACATCCGGTATTAGAAATACTGCTGTTGGAAATTATGCTATGGGTTTAACCGGCACTTCAGGCGATGGCAATACAGCTATTGGCGATAATGCATTATTAATAACAAACGCCGATGGAAACACAGGTGTAGGAAGAAGTGCCGGTAACACAAACAGCACCGGAACCAATAACACATTAATCGGCTACAATTCAGATGTAAGTTCTGGAGCATTAACTAATGCAACCGCAATTGGGTTTAATGCTCTGGTAAATACAAGTAATAAAGTTCGCATAGGCAGTAGCGCTGTAACAGTTATAGAAGGCCAGGTTGCCTATACATTTCCTTCTGATGGAAGATTTAAGACAAATGTTTCGGAAACAGATGTAAAAGGACTTGATTTTATTAACCGGCTTCGCCCGGTGGTGTACAATTTCGACACCAAAAAATTTGATGAATTTATCCGCGGAGAGAAACCCGATGCCGATAATGCAGATGCCATTAAAACTGACTTTGCACCATCTACTGCCATACGTCAGAGCGGTTTTATTGCCCAGGAAGTTGAAGAAGCAGCAAAACTTTCCGGTTACAATTTTAATGGAATACACAAACCCGAAAATAGTAAAGATCATTACAGCCTGGCTTATAGCCAATTTGTTGTTCCGTTAGTAAAGTCAGTACAGGAACAGCAGGAAATGATAAAAGCACAGCAAAAGCTAATTGAAGAATTGAAAACAAGATTGGAAAAACTGGAGCAGAAATAACCTAAATTTCGAATACGATGAAAAAAAATATTTCAATATTGATTTTTGGGTTGCTATTTGGTAATTTGAAAACAATGAGCCAGCAAATTGCCCGTGCCAGCAATGTACAAATGGTTGCCGAGGCAGGAACCCAAATTGTAATTGAAGGCGGCATCTCTTTTACTGGCACCAGCAACTGGGTAAACAATGGCGAAACGCATTTGTATAAAACCACGGCAACTAATCCCGAAGGGTGGCTTGATTCAACCGCTGCAGGTGTACTGGATCTTACCAGTACAGGTAATGTTTTCTTCCGTGGTAACAACAGGCAGAGTTTTTATGGCAACACAAAATTTTACGACCTTACCATCCGCAATACAGTTGGTGATACCTTATTATCATCCTGCGAAGTAAGAAATATTTTAAACCTCGATACCGGGTTTATATTCACAAGAACCGGTTATGGTAACGACAGTTTACTGGTGAGCAACCCGGCCATCAACGCAATCACTTCTACAAGTAATTATACCCGAAGCTGGATTAATGGCAGGCTTAGCCGCACAGGCAATGTTGCAGGTAGCCCGGCTGTGTTTTATTTATTTCCCGTTGGAAAAACAGACAGCCTGTATGCCCCCATTAAACTGGAGAAGGTTAATACCAACGCCAATACCTGGACGGCAGAATATACTTTTGATCTACCCTTTGATTATTTAAATGTTTTCAGCCCACCTATTGATCATATAAGCCGTGTAGAATATTGGGAGATCAGCAGCAATAACCAGGGAAGTACTGATGATGATGCCAGGCTTAGTTTATCCTGGAGAGGGCAAAGCCGTGTAAGTGCTACAGCCGCCACCAGGGATAGCCTGTTGGTTGCCCAATATATTAACAGGCCGCCGCTAATCTGGGATGTACCCGGCAGTTGGGCAACTGGCAATGTTACCGGGCCCGACAGCCTATCCGGGTATATAAGATCAAATGCAGCCAGCAATAATTATACCCATGAAGAACGGAGGTTTACAATCGGGTCGTTCAGTAAGTTTAACCCATTGCCTGTAAAACTAATTTACTTTACAGCGATAGCCGATGGCAATAAAGTAAGACTGAACTGGGAGGCCGCCAACGAGCAGGAAACACTTAAATATGAAATTGAAAAATCACTTTCACCAACCAATTTTACCTATTTAAGTTCTGTTAATTCAAGACAGTTGCAGCAATCGGCTTATACCGATTTTGATAATTCGCCTGCCATGGGCTGGAATTATTACCGCTTAAAAATAATTGAGAAGTCTGGCAGTTATTTCTATTCGCCAATAAGGCTAGTTAATTTTGATAAAGGGCTGGAGCAAGTAAAACTCTTCCCGGTACCGGCAATAACAGTGCTGAATATACAATTACCTTCATCATACATTAATAAAACTACGTTACAGGTGATTGGCGTTGATGGTAAATATATTTCATCAATGAAACCTGGTGCCAATATGGTTATACTGAATGTTCAGCCACTGGCTTCGGGCACTTACTTTATTCGAATACTAAAAAACAACGGTAGCAAAGAAACATACCGTTTTGTAAAACAATAATTTTTTTCATCAGAGACTAAATTTTATAAAATGAAAATTATACTAAAAACCACCGCCATTTTTTTTATTTCTTTATTGGTAATACCCGCAGCTGTTGCTCAAAACAAACCCGGCCCTGAAGTAAAAGCCGTAGAAAAATCTCTGCCAGATGAGAATCAACAAAAAGGAGTAACAGACCCCGGTGATCCAAAAAAAATGAAGGAAGACAATAAAGCCGGTTTGCAACCTGCAATACCTGTTACTGATAAACCTGTTGAATTCAGAAATCGCACTGATGCCGATTTCAAACTATTTAAACCTGCTGAATATAAACAGGAACCAAAACCAGATACCATATTAGATGCAGGTGAAACAAAA
>JBATAS010000110.1:0-1712 GCA_049661965.1 Ferruginibacter sp.
ACGAAGTTGTAACCAAGATTATTTACAGGATGTTTTGTTATGATATTCATGTATTGAATGGATAATAGGTCAATTCTGCTGACTGCAGAGAAAATCAAAATTCATACCTCAAGTTATGAATATACCGGCAAACGAAAAAAGCAATTGATGAAACCCGGCATTCAGCCCGTGACCGGCAATAGGCGGTTGTATCAATGCCTGATCACCTTAAGGGCAACCGAACGGCCATCCAGCTTACTTGTGAACTGTACCAGATAAAGTCCTGCGGCTATCTTATCAAATGACAGGCTATGGTTATTCAGTCCTTGTGTTAGGTTCACTTCAGTAACCTGCAATCGTTTTCCCGAATAGTCGATCAGCGAAATCATAATATCCTGGTTTTTGGCAGACTGTATCTCAACCTGTAAAAAATCGATAACGGGGTTTGGGTACAATCGGGTGATCAGCAACTCTTTTTCCTCAGCCCGGATCCTGATGATCCCGGAATAAGAAAATTGGCCATTCTGGTCAACCAGTTTTAACCGGTAATAGTTGTCGCCTGCATATGGATGATCATCTGAAGAAAGATAGGTTGCGCCATTTCCATTTGTTCCTTTACCATCTACCCTTGTTAATTCCCTGAATGAACGGCCGTCAATACTCCTTTCAATAATAATATAATTCAAATTTAACTCGGAGGCCGTGGTCCAGCGCAGCTGCACTATATCGCGGGATACATTGCCCGAGAAACCGGATAAGGTAACAGGCAGTACACAGGTGGGTAAGCCGGTCATCCGGCCGAGCATGAAATCTGTTGCCCTGAAGATAATTTCCTGCCAGTACATGGTGGGGCCGGCCGGAATAAAAGTTCCGTTACTCGTACCCCAGTACTCATGCCCAAGGCCGGCTACCGGGTAAAATTCGTGATAAATGGAAGTACGGTTTAGCTGCTCATTTATTTGTTGCGAACCCCTTACATAGCTGATGGTTGGCAGGCCAAATGGATAGCCTTCAGTAAATGGAACGGTGGCATCTGCATCGCCATGAAAAAGCTGAACCGGCGTATTGTTGTTGTTTTTAAACCAGGCGGTGTCGCCTGTTGCGCCCCAGCAGGAAATGGCACCGGCAATTTTGGATGAATGCAGGTAACTGTTACCGGCGCAGTCTTTACAACCCAGGTTAGGCCTAAACGTTCCGCTATAAGTGCTGGCAGGCCTTTCCGAATCATCGATAAAGGGCAAACCCAGTGTGATAAAGGCGCCCGCGCTGCTGCCCATTAAAAATATCCGGTTGGTATCAATTTTATACAGCGTTGCATTTTGTTTAAAAAAACGCACCGCGGCACTGGCATCCTGGATGCCCCGCCAAACAGCCCGTTCCGAGGCATTGCTGCTCAGGGGATTAAAGCCTAACCGGTATTCTAATGTGGCTGTAACATAACCGCGATGAACAAATGAGTCGCATAGCGCCAGCATATCTTCATTATTTCTTGTTCCGTTTAAAAAACCACCCGAATGTGCAAAAATGATCAACGCTCTTTTTTGTGCGGTATCGCCAACCGGTTCAAAAAGTTCAAGCAACAGGTTTTGATTGGTTGTGCTGGATTCCAATAAATAGGGTGCGTTTATGGCGGGGGCATTGCCATAAATAACGTTGGCTGTTTTGGTAAAGGAACTAAATAATCGTATTTGATAACGGCATGGCTGAGCCGCAGAAAAAAGGGGAAACAATAT